>CAIVPF010000101.1 GCA_903907745.1 uncultured Cytophagaceae bacterium
CCTACGTCCGAGATTGGGGAAGTACAAGGAGTAACTTTGGCAAACCTTGAAGGTTTGCCAAAGGTTGAGACAAGGTTTGCCAAAGGTTGTGACAAGGTTTGCCAAAGTTTGAGACGAATTCATGCGTCGATTACCCCACAAAAAAAACCGGGTTTCCCCGGTTTCAAATAAATTCCTTATGATGTGCCATTCGGTGTAAATCTTCTGGACTTAAGGATTTGAAATATTCATAGGTGATTTTTAATCCATCCGCACGAGATACTTTGGGTTCCCAACCGAGTAGGGCTTTGGCCTTGGTGATATCGGGTTTCCGTTGCTTCGGGTCATCCGTCGGCAAAGGAAGAGAAATCAATTTTTGAGTCGTACCCGTTAATTTAATTATCTCCTCGCCAAATTCTTTGATACTGATTTCATCAGGATTTCCGATGTTCACCGGTTGGGCATAATCGCTCAATAACAAGCGATAAATCCCTTCTACCAAATCATCGACATAGCAGAATGCTCTAGTCTGAGAACCATCACCAAACATCGTTAAATCCTCGCCTCGCAAAGCTTGACCAATGAATGCAGGTAACACACGGCCATCATTTAGGCGCATGCGGGGACCATAGGTATTGAAAATACGAACAATTCTTGTCTCTAAGCCATGATAGGTATTATAGGCCATGGTCATGGCCTCTTGGAAGCGTTTGGCTTCGTCATAGACGCCCCGTGGGCCTACAGGATTAACATTTCCCCAATATTCTTCGGGTTGAGGATGGATGGTTGGGTCACCATATACCTCGGATGTCGAAGCGATTAAAACCCTTGCCCCTTTTTCTTTCGCCAAACCTAAGCAATTATGAATACCCAGAGAACCCACTTTTAAGGTTTGAATAGGGATTTTCAAATAGTCGATGGGTGAAGCTGGCGAAGCGAAATGTAAAATGTAATCTAATTTTCCAGGTACATGGATAAATTTGGAAACATCGTTATGATAAAATTCTAAATTGGGTAATTTGAATAAATGCTCGATGTTCTTTAAATCCCCCGTGATCAAATTATCCATCGCGATGACATGGTAGCCTTCTTTGATAAATCGATCACATAAATGAGAACCCAAAAATCCGGCTCCCCCGGTAATTAAAATTCGTTTCATAGTTTATGAAATAACCGTTTGTCGGCCTATTGAATAATATGTATAGCCTAAATCCCTCATTTGAGATGTTTCATATAAATTTCGGCCATCAAAAATAACCTTGTTTTTCAGCAATGTTTCCATTCGCTCAAAATCTGGCGTTCTGAATTGAGGCCATTCTGTCACAATTAATAATGCATCCGCTTGATCTATTGCCTCATATGGATTTTTCGAGAATGTTACCTGATCCCCTAAAATCGCCTTTACGTTCGGCATTGCTTCTGGGTCGTATACATTAATCTTACAACCTAATTCCAATAAAGCCTCTATATTATATAATGCCGGAGCCTCCCGAATATCATCTGTATACGGCTTAAACGCCAAACCCCAAATTCCGATGGTTTTTCCGGCTAAATCGTTGTTGAAATGCGCCTGAATCGTAGGCATCAACTTCGTTTTCTGCTTCTCATTCACCTTCATTACACTTTCCAAAATATGGAATTTGTAATTATTCTCCTCCGAGGTTTTCGCTAAGGCTTGCACGTCTTTTGGAAAACAACTTCCCCCATACCCAATACCCGCAAACAAAAAGCGTTTACCGATACGGGAATCCGTTCCGATACCCCGACGAATATCATCCACATTCGCGCCCACCAATTCACATAAATTCGCAATCTCATTCATAAATGTGATTTTCGTCGCCAAAAATGCATTCGCAGCATATTTGGTCATTTCAGCCGAACGCTCATCCATGAAAATAATCGGATTTCCTTGACGTACCAAAGGCGCATATAATACATTCATCAATTCCTTCGCCCTCGGACTTTCCGTTCCAATCACCACGCGGTCTGGCTTCATGAAATCTTCCACGGCCACCCCTTCCCGTAAAAATTCGGGATTAGATACAACATCAAAATCAACGCTAGCATTCTTAGCCACCGCATTTCGAACTAATTCAGAGGTTCCAACGGGTACCGTGCTTTTATCTATGAGAACGGTATAATCTGCCAATAAAGGCCCTAGGTCATTCGCAACTTGTAATATATATTTCAAATCTGCCGAACCATCTTCACCTGGAGGCGTGGGCAATGCTAAAAAGATCACTTTCGCGCCTTCAATGCCCGCCGCTAAATCAGTGGTGAATTTCAATCGACCCTCTTCCACATTACGGTGAAATAAATCCTCTAAACCTGGTTCGTAAATAGGCACCTCGCCCGCCTTCATGCGGTTTATTTTATCTTCATTGATGTCCACACATGTCACCTGATTTCCCGTTTCGGCAAAACAAGTTCCTGTAACTAATCCGACATATCCTGTTCCTACAACTGCAATTTTCATGTATGTAATCTTGTTTTAATTCAAAAATAAGCCTTAAAATTAGCTATTTTCCTTTAAATAGTAATAAGGGAATCCGTTATGATTTAATTTATTTATTTAAGGGTTGCCTATTTTTGAAATGATTTGTCCGATGCTGCCTGATGGCTCCATGCACGTGAGCCAATTCGCCAAGGTGGTCGAAATGTCACTGATCGAAGTCCGCGTGGTGATTTCATTTGCTCTCACTTTCCAGCCATAAAATAACAAGGGAACATGTGTGTCATAGGCATATAATGTGCTATGCGTGGTTCCCGTTTTCGAACCTATGAACCATTGTGGTTTTAATAGCACCATAAAATCACCACTGCGTGCTGGATGGTAGCCATTGATCACTAATCGAGTATATAATTCATTTAAGTTGGATCCTTTGATATTCCGAAGGTCGATTAATTCAGAAAACCCTTCTTGTTTTTGAAAGGAACTCCGCACCACATCGAATAATTTTTTATGATCGATGCCTAATTTTTCCATCGTGGCATGGTTGAAATACAATTGAGAATTGTCCTCCGAAACCAATAAATCTACATTTCCAAAAGCCGAGACAATTGCCTTTTTCATATCTGAGGTGGCTTTTACTCGGTCAAAAACCCCACCAGGCATTTTTTTGCTTTGCAAAAATCCCGGAACTTCCGCTACGGCATGATCTGCGGTAAGGAAAACCAACACTTGGTCTTTCCCGAATTTTTTATCTAAAACAGAAAGTATTTCAGCGATATCTTGATCTAAGCGTAGGTAGGTGTCTTCCAGTTCGATGGATTGTGGACCGAAATTATGTCCTACATAATCGGTTGAGGAAAAGCTGATGGCTAGGAAATCCGTATTTCCTTGTTGGCCTAATTTCTCATTTTCAATGGCCTTTAACGCAAATTCCTTCGTTAATTGGTTTCCATAGGGCGTAGATCGTAGGACTTCCAAAGGATTCCCCTCTTTTAAATCATGTGGAAACCCACTCGTTTTTTCTCCAGGAAATTTCCCTTCGTAGGGACTATTATCTTCCGCACTTTGGCGATAGCTTTGGATGGGATAAAGCGTATTCCAGCCTTGCTTCACGTATTTAATGGCTCTTTCTTCCCCATTAAATGCTTGCACCCAAGCAGGTAATTCTTTCATGTAAAAGGAAGAGGTAATCCAGCGACCTTCTTTTGAATCGTACCAATAGGCTCCATCGGCGGTGTGTCCACCAGGTAAAATAGCTCCTCGGTCTTTTAAAGCGATGGCGATTGTTTTCGAACGAAAATTTTGGGCCATTTTCAATTGATCCGTAATCGTACTTGTCCAAAGATTTTTGGGAGACATCCAACCCGTTTTTCCGGTCGTTCCTACGGTGACTACCGTGCTATCATCTGTGCAATATACTTTTTTACCTGTGGCCACGTCGACCCAATCATTCCCCACAATTCCATGCACGGCGGGTACGGTGCCCGTATATACACTGGTATGGCCAGCTGCGGTGACAGTAGGTGCATAATTGTAATGATTGTCTTGGCAGTTTATTCCTTCGCGCATGAGGCGCTTGAATCCATTCTCGGAATATCGATCCGCATATTTATATAAATAATCGTAACGCATTTGATCCACCACGATACCGATGACCAAGGCCGGTCTTTTCGCCAAAGGGGTCGATTTTTTTTGTGCAAATGCCCCGAAGGAAAGGCAAAAAAGAATAAGGGAGAATAGGTAATTTTTTTTCATAGGTAAGACGGGAATTCGTTTATTTTTTTAGCTTGTTTGTCCATTAAATTAATCTCAAAGATATGATTTTCTAATCCATTAGTCAGCGCAATATAGCGCGCTTCATTCTTTTTTTGATATTGGCTAATTTGCATTAGGCTCTGTTCGGTGATCGCGATATGGGGGGCTTTGCACTCGATGATGAGTAATAATTGGCCCATTTGATTAAATACCTGAATATCTGTACGTCTTTGGAGCGTATTAATTTGATGTCCTCCTTCGATTTGAATGCAAGAAGCGGGATAATTCAGGTGATTGATTAGGAAATGCAGGCAATGTTGGCGCACCCATTCTTCAGGGGTTAGGGATCTGAATTTTTTGGCAATTGCATCGAAAATGAAAAGTTTTCCTTCCTTTTGAGTTAATTTGTAATCAAATGCCGGGAAAATTAATGGAAGTTGATCCGTCGTTGTTTGCATGCCTTCAAAATTCCATCCTAAATTACCAATAATATATGAAAACAAAAGAAGAGATTGTTCAGAACTGGTTGCCGCGCTACACAGGTACTCCTCTGGAAAGTTTTGGTTCCTATATTTTATTGACGAATTTCAAAAATTACGTGGATATGTTCGCCGAAAAGTACCAGGTGGAAATCCATGGGCAGGATCGTCCGATGCAAACGGCCACGGCGAATGACATTACCATCATAAATTTTGGCATGGGTTCTCCTATGGCAGCCACGGTGATGGACATACTATCCGCCATTTCACCCAAAGCCGTTTTGTTTTTAGGGAAATGTGGAGGATTGAAAAAGAATTTACATTTGGGGGATTTGATTTTGCCGATCGCCGCCGTGCGAGGCGAGGGGACTTCGGATGAATACATGCCCAAAGAAGTACCGGCTTTGCCGTCTTTCCGCTTGCAAAGAGCGGTTTCTTCCATGATTAAAAAGCATGAATTGGATTATTGGACGGGTTTGATCTATACGACGAACCGACGAGTTTGGGAACACGATGAAGCTTTTAAAACCTATTTATCTGATATTAGAGCGATGGGAATCGATATGGAAACGGCCACCATTTTTACGGTTGGATTCAAAAATAAAATCCCACATGGCGCCTTATTACTCGTCTCTGATAATCCAATGACTCCGGATGGCGTGAAAACGGAGGTAAGTGATAAAACCGTGACGAATAATTTCGTTGAAAAGCATTTGCAAATCGGAATCGATTCGCTCATTGAATTAGCCTCTTCCGGGGAATCTGTAAAGCATCTACGCTTCGAGTAAATAAAAATGCGAATCAGATGAAAGACTGATAGTCTAGTTCAACTGATTCGCATCTTTTGGCATATCTGTGAAGCGCTTCTGCTTCGAATAATTAATTACAGAAATTACGTATTACCTGATAGGCTGGATTATAGCCCAGTTCACCTGATTTGCTTAAATCTAAACAGCCTGAATTATCTCCCAAAGCCAATTTGATAATGCCCCGGACAAAATAGGCTTCCGCATATTTAGCATTTATTTTAATGGCATTACTACAATCTTGAATGGCATTTCGCTGGTCACCTAAGACGGATTTGGCCAGGCCTCTAAAGAAGTAGGCATCATCATAAGTTGGATGCAAAGAAATGGCTTTGTTGAAATCTTCGATGGCCTGTTTTGGATCCCCAGATTTGGCTTTTGCGGCTCCTCTGTTGAAATAAATCTCTGAACGTTCCGCGGAATATTCCGCCATTTTGATTTTATCTTGAATGCCATTTCGCAATTCATCAAGGACGGTTTTAGTCATTTTCACATCATAGACGATTTTGGCACTTTCATTATTTCCCATATCAGCGGCCTTGGTATAATCGTCGATAGCGCCTCGTGGATCTCCAAATTTAGATTTGGCGAATCCTCGGCCATAATAAGCTTCCACTTTGCTTGGGCTTAATTCGATCGCCTTACTGAAATCCTCCAAAGCCCCATTTTCCCCATTTTCGCCTCTGAAATTTTCCAATTGTGTTTTGCAAAATCCTGAATAATACCAATCATCCGCATTGTCTGGACTTAATTTAATGGCTTCCGCAAAATCTTTAATTGCGCTAGCATATTCGCCTAATTTCATTTTTGAAAAGGCACGATTGGAATAATAGCTAGCTCTTTTAGGACTTATTTCGATGGCTTTGTCAAAATCCTCGATACTGCCCTTATAATCGCTTAATTTGACTTTAGATTCACCGCGCGCGGCTAATCCTGGGGCATAATCTGGATTTAGTTCTAAGGATTTATTGAAATCGGATAAACCTCCTCGGTAGTTTTGTAGGTGCATTTTAGAGACACCCCGACTGTAATAAGCCGTTCCTTCCAATGGATTTAAGCGAATGGCTTCGTTGTAATCGTTCATCGCTACTTTATGATTATCCTGCATGCTGTAGCTTTGGCCACGTGCGATGAAAGCTTCAAAATAAGTTGGTTTTAGTTCAATAGCTTTTTCGAAATCCAAGATGGCTCCTCGGAAATCCTTTAAATTATATTTCGCAAATCCACGGTTATAAAAGGCCACTGGATTCGGATTTGCAATGTTTTTCTCGATTTCTAAACTGAAATTACGAAGTGCATCTGCATAATTTCCCGTTTTATTTTGAGTAATGCCAATTTCCAAATAATTCATTGTGTCCTGCGCCTGAAGGAATAAAGGGCTTAAAAATAGAATTATGGATATATATTGAAATAGCTTGTTCATAGAGTTGATTTTTTGTAAAATTAGTGATTAAATTAACTAAGAAAAATTTGACTTATCCCGAAAATGACTATCATGAATAAGGTACTCAGCGCAGTTTTTTTAAGGTAGGGGTCGATTTGCGCGGCACTCATTTCGGGTTTCAGATTACGAATGATTTGAACCAAGGGGTACCAACCCACCATGAGGATAATGTTTTGGGCTAATTGAATCGGTTTTCCCTGATACATCAGATAAATTATGAAGGTTGAAAAACCAATCGTCATAATGATTTTCTGATAATAAAACCCGAATTTTTTGCCGATTCGTACAGGAATTGAATTTTTCCCTGTTTTTCGGTCATTCTCAATGTCGCGCAAATTATTCAAATTTAGGACGGCTACGGATAATAGTCCGCAACCCGAAGCGGGAATTAATATGTAGAAATTCAGCATTTCGGTTTGTAAGTAATAGGTGCCAAAGGTGCCGACCCAACCAAAAAACAGAAATACAGATAGATCTCCCAGGCCCATATATCCATAGGGTTTTTTACCGACGGTATAGGCGATAGCGGCAAGAATAGCTAAGATTCCGATGCCCAAAAAACTGAGGATGCTTTGCCAGGAAGCGTGGAATAACCCTACATAAATCAATGAAATCCCTGATAACAGGGATAGGAGAGAGGTAAGAATTACCGCATTTTTCATTTCCAAAGAACTGATTTTTCCGGTTTGAACGGCGCGGAGGGCTACTTTTCGATTGGCATTATCGACACCATTTTTTGAATCGCCTAGGTCGTTTGCGAAATTAGATAAAATCTGAAGTAGCAGGGTGGTAAGAATGGCTAAAATACCTGTTAAAAAGGAAAATTTTCCGGCCGCATAGGCCAGAAAATTTCCTAATAATATGCTGGCGATCGCCAAAGGCAATGTGCGGGGTCGAGCCGCTTCGATCCAACGATTCATCGATTACTTATTCAATGCTGCAATAAATTCAGGACTTGATGGTTTAACACCCGAAGCGAAAAAATTCACTAATTCACCTTTTTCGTTGATGACATATTTGCAGAAATTCCAACTTGGTTCTTTATCATTCCAACCGTTCTTTGATTTATCTGTAAGCCAAGTGTATAAACTACATTTTTCTTCTCCTTTTACCACGACTTTCTCCATCATTTGGAAGGATACGCCATAATTTTTTTGACAAAATGTAGCGATTTCTGAATTAGTTCCTGGCTCTTGACCACCAAATTCATTGGCAGGGAAACCTAAAATAACAACGTCTTTGTTCGCTTGATGGAATTTCTCCCAATCTGCGTACTGAGGCGTATATCCACATTTTGACGCCGTGTTCAAAACGATGATTTTTTTACCTTTGAATTGGCTGAAATCGATTTCTTTTCCATCGATACCCTTCATTTTGAATTGGTAAAAATTAGGTGCTGCTGCGTTCATTTCCGTGTTGTTTGGTCTACTTAATGCGGTGTTTTGCGTAAAAGGAAGTGCTAAGGCACTTAATAAAGATCCGATTTTCATAAGGTTTGCGATCATAATCAAAAGAATTAATATGGTTGAAAATATAAGTATACGTTTCATGTTACATCCTCTCAGGGGATTGTATGCCTAATAACTCAAATGCCTCTCGAATTGTTTTGCCCGTAAGGTCTGCCAAAGTTAATCGAATGTTTCGTTTTATTGCATTTTCCTCGTTTAATATACTGACTTCGTTATATAATTTATTAAACTGTTTCGCTACATCGTAGGCATATTGGGTAATTACCGCCGGCGAATATTGGGCGGCGGCTTCTTCGATTCTTGCTTTGTACATGCCTAATAAATAAATCAATTCCTGTTCGCTTGCGATTAATTCAGTTTCATTCATATTTTCTAACTGAAAATCGATCGCTTGCTCCTTCGCTTTACGAATCATGGAGCAAATTCGGGCATGGGTGTATTGAACAAATGGTCCAGTATTTCCCTGAAAATCAATGGATTCTAGCGGATTAAATAACATCCGCTTTTTTGGATCCACTTTTAAAAGGAAGTATTTTAAGGCCCCAAGGCCCAATTGGTTAAATAAGGCATCCAATTCAGCGGCTGAAAAGCCTTCTATTTTTCCTAATTCGGTGGTGCGTTCCCTAGCTGTTTGGACCATTTCGGCCATTAAATCATCGGCATCCACCACGGTTCCTTCGCGTGATTTCATTTTACCACTTGGTAAATCCACCATCCCGTAGGATAAATGGTAATTGCCAAATGAATAAGGTTTTTGTAATTTTTTTAGGATATGAAATAATACTTCAAAATGATAGTCTTGCTCATTTCCAACCACATAGACTGATTTTTTGGCACCAAAATCTTCGAATTTCAATTGCGCCGTTCCCATGTCTTGCGTGATATACACCGAAGTGCCATCTTTGCGTAGGACCAGTTTTTCGTCTAAACCTTCTGCCTCCAGATTGATCCATACCGATTGATCTTCTTTTTTGAAAAAGGTACCTGATTGTAAACCTTCGTCCACTATTTTTTTGCCTAATAAATAGGTATTGGATTCTCTGTAAATTTTATCAAAACGCACCCCCATTTGAGCATAACTTTTCTCAAAACCGCTCAAAACCCATTCATTCATCATTTCCCACAAACGAATGACCTCAGCATCTCCTTGTTCCCATGCCAATAACATGGCTTGAGCTTCCATCATGATGGGCGCTTGACTCTTCGCCTTTTCAGGATCTACACCTTGGGCAATCAACACTTCCATTTCAGCTTTATACGCCTTATCGAAAGCAACATAATATTTACCAACTAAATGATCGCCCTTAATTCCGCTGGTGCTCGGTGTTTCTCCTTGCCCCATTTTCTGATAGGCTAACATCGACTTGCAAATGTGAATGCCACGGTCATTGACCAAATTGGTTTTGATTACTTCATAACCTCCAGCTTGTAGGATTTGAGCTACGGAAAAGCCCAAGAAATTATTTCGTAAATGGCCTAAATGAAGGGGTTTATTGGTATTTGGAGATGAATATTCAATCAGAATTTTTTCATTTTTGCTTGCTAAATGATAGGGTTTAGGATCATTTTGAAGACTAATTAGGGCTTCTGCCCAAATAATATCGGCTAATGAAAAATTCAAAAATCCCTGAACGACTTGAAATTTTGAAATGCCATGTAGATTTTCCAGCACATATTCTCCTATTTTTTGAGCGATTTGTGGGGGTGCCATTCCAGCTTGTTTGGTAAATGGAAAAACCACAAACGTAAACGTCCCTTCAAACTCTTTTTTGGTTTCTTGTAAAACCACATCGGCATTTTCGATTTGAAATAAATTCAAAAGCGCAGATTGTATAGAGGTAATTAGTTCGTCTTGGATACGGGTCATTGGAAAATCAAATAAACCATAAAGGTAGCCATTTCGCATGAATTTAATCTTAACTTTGTCCTCATTATGCAAAATTTGTATTCGGATGCAATAGCCTCATTGAAGTCTGGAGGCGTTATTTTATATCCCAGTGACACTATTTGGGGATTGGGATGTGATGCGCGCATGGATGCGTCCATTGAAAAATTATTTGCGATTAAAAATCGGCCAGAAAATAAGGGCTTGATTTTATTGATTTCAAAAATTCAACAATTGAATGAATATGTGGAACAGGTTCCAGAAATTGCTTGGGATTTGGTTGAGTTTGCCGAAGATCCCTTGACGGTTATTTATCCCAAAGGCAAGAATGTGAGTCCATATTTATTAGGTCCTGAAGGCAGTATTGCGATACGTTTATTGAAAGATGAATTTTGCAAAGGCTTGGTTTATCGGTTTCAAAGGGGTATTGTCTCCACATCTGCCAATCTGTCCGGCGAGCCATCACCAAATGGTTTTGACGATGTATCAGATCAAATAAAAGAACAGGTTGATTTAATCTTACAGAATCCAAGCCCCAAAGCTAAAACCCAAAATAAGGCATCTAAAATAGTCAAATTAGGAATAGGAGGAGAATATACATTGATACGTGCTTGATGAAAAAAGGAATTGAAATTATAGATAATCCCATTTTCGCAAGAATTGGTTTGGCCGCTGACCGATTGGGGGTAGAAGCCTATGTGGTAGGAGGTTTTGTTCGGGATAGTATTTTGGGCCGTGATTGCAAGGATATCGATGTGGTTTGCATAGGTTCGGGTATTGAGTTGGCCGAGGAGGTTGCGAAGGAATTTGAATTACCTGATCATGCGGTTTCTATTTTTAAGAATTTTGGAACGGCGATGCTGAAGGTGGATGAGTGGGATCTTGAATTTGTAGGTGCCCGCAAGGAATCCTATCAGCGGGATTCACGGAAGCCCTTGGTCATGGAAGGGAGTTTGGAAGATGATCAAAATCGCCGTGATTTCACCATTAATGCCATGGCGGTTTCGCTAAATAAAGGCCTATGGGGGCAATTATTGGACCCTTTTGATGGACTAAAGGATTTAGAAAAGAAAATTTTACGGACGCCCTTGGATCCTAAAATTACCTTTTCGGATGACCCACTTCGTATGATGCGTGCGGTTCGTTTTGCGTCCCAACTTCATTTTGATATTCTCCCTGAGACCTTTGAAGCCCTTATTTCTGAGCGAGATCGACTTTCCATTATTTCCATGGAGCGAATTTCAGAGGAATTAAATAAGATTATTTTGTGCAAAAAACCTTCCTATGGTTTTTTATTGTTGGACGCCTGCCAAATTCTCCC
>CAIVPF010000102.1 GCA_903907745.1 uncultured Cytophagaceae bacterium
AATTCAGTTTGCGGAGGGCCGACAAAAATATTTGGCTACTTGTTCCGGTTGCCATGGGGTGGACGGCAAGGGGATCAACCGATTTGCACCGCCATTAAGGGGCTCCGAGTGGGTTTTGGGGGATGCCACTACCCTATCGTTGATTGTATTGCATGGGATGGAGGGTCCGATGGTGGTGGCTGGAAAAAAATACGATGCACCGGCCATTTTGCCTGTGATGCCTGCACATTCCACCATGGGAGATGCGGATATAGCGGCTATTTTAACTTACATTCGAAATGAGTGGGGAAATCAAGCAGAGCCTGTAGCGAGTCGATTTGTTTATTCTACCAGAAATGTATCCCAAGGGCGAGTATATCCTTGGAAAATCAATGAAATTAAGAAGTATGTTGAAAGTCTAAAAAAACCTAATTAACCAAATGAATGATGGAAAAGAACGAACGAATCATGGAGCAAGAGATTGACCGCAGGAAATTTTTGCGCACGATGGGATTAGGTATGGGAGCTGCGGCTACCTTAGGCATGTATGGGGCAAATGGAGAAACCATCAAACTCGTCGAAGGTCCTGCCATGGGCGTTGTCGTTCACTCCTATTGGGCTCGCTGGAACTCTAAAACGGCGAGCGATCATTACCCAAGCTTCACCAATGCCCTACAACTTTTAAGGCATTGCAAGGAAATAGGTGCCGGTGGAATTCAAGTAACCTTGAATGATTGGACGGATGATTTTACCAAAAAAATGCGGGATGAAAGGGAAAAACTGGGCTTATACATCGAAGGAAGCATAGGTTTACCTAAGAATGAGGCCGATGTACCCAGGTTTGAATCCCAATTGTTATATGCAAAAGAGGCGGGAGCCAAGATCTTAAGAACGGTTTGTTTATCCGGTAGGCGCTATGAAAATTTTCATTCCCAGGCTGAATTCCAACAATTTAAGTCGATCGCCATTCAATCTTTGCGTTTAGCCGAACCGATTGTCAGGAAACATAAAATTAAATTAGCGGTAGAAAATCATAAGGATTGGAGGGCAGCGGAAATGGTGGAACTCATCAAGCTCATTGGAAGTGAATGGGTGGGTGTTACCTTGGATTTTGGGAATAATATTTCGCTTTTAGAAAGTCCCATGGAGGTGATTAGCACCTTGGCTCCTTATTCATTCTCCACGCATGTAAAAGATATGGGGGTTCAAGAATATGAAAAAGGCTTTTTACTTTCGGAGGTTCCTTTGGGTCAGGGAATCGTCGATTTGCCTGCTGCTGTGGCTTTGTGCAAAAAATTAAATCCGTCGATTACGTTTAATTTGGAAATGATCACGCGTGATCCCTTAAAAATACCTTGTTTGGATTGGGCTTATTATGAGACCATGGCGGATATCTCTTCGTCAGCGTTGGCCAAAACCTTAGCCATGGTGAGAGAGAAAAAATTTGAGGGTAAATTACCACAAACGAGCCAATTGACAGGAGAACAGACCTTGGCTTATGAGGAAAAAAACATCGTGGATTGCTTACAGTATAGTAAAAGTAAATTAGGACTAGGATAAATATAACATAAAAATGAGCGTAGGATTAGACAAAAAAGAATTTCCGGGAATTAATTTATTTGATTTGACAGGAAGGGTGGCCATTATTACGGGTGGTTCAAAAGGATTGGGGCTTGCCATGGCGGCAGGACTGGCCTCTGCCGGAGCACATATTTTATTGGTCAATCGAAATAAAGAGGAAGGCGAAAATGCGGCAAAAGAGTTGGCCAATACCTATCCGGTCGACGCCTTTTTTTTCCAAGCGGATGTAACCCAACAAGCCGAAACTGAGGCGATGGCGGCATTTGCTTTTAAGCAATGGGGACGTATTGATATTTTAATCAATAGTGCGGGAATTAATATCCGAGGGGCGATCGATGAATTATCGTTGGAAGATTTCAAGCAAGTGATGGATGTTAACGTGGCGGGGACTTGGTTAAGTTCTCGGGCCGTGATTCCATATATGAAGAAAGGAAAAAGGGGAAGCATCATTAATTTGGCGAGTGCATTGGGGCTCATTGGATTATCGAATCGCACGCCTTATACGTCGAGCAAAGGAGCCGTGGTCCAAATGACCCGAGCATTATCCTTAGAAATGGCGCCCTTTAATATCAATGTCAATGCCATTTGTCCAGGTCCATTTTTAACGGAAATGAATTTACCGATTGCTGATACGGAAGAGGGTTTGAAATTTGTGGTAGGTGCCACGGCATTAGGCCGTTGGGCTGAATTAAAAGAAATTCAAGGAGCCGCCATTTATTTAGCGAGTGACGCCGGAAGTTATATGGTGGGCGCTATGTTGTCCGTGGATGGCGGCTGGACGGCCCGATAAAAATAGCCTCCCGTCAATCGCTTTCCGGGAGGCTAACAATATGATTAGACGATAAATGTCAATAGGTAAATGGCTAATATAGAAGTGAAAGCCATGATGACCGTGCCGACGCTATGAGATTTATTTCCTTCTTTGATCGTCAAACCAGATAGTTGGGTTACGGCCCAGAAGAAACTATCGTTGGCATGTGAAATAGCAATCGCACCCGCACCTATCGCCAAAACGGCAAAAACCCGCATCGTTTCAGAATCAAGCCCTAAAGTTCCTAAGATCGGAGCGATAATAGAAGCAGTTGTGATCATGGCGACCGTCGAAGATCCTTGAGCCGTCTTAAGAAAAAAGGCAATGATAAAGGGTAGAAAAATTCCCCAATTGGCCGTACTCATATTCGAGGTAACAATATCCGCAATCCCTGAGTTTTGAAGCATTTTACCAAAAATCCCACCTGCACCGGTAATCAAAATCACGGGGGCGGCGATCACTAAAGAATCACCGATCCAACCGGTCGAAGAAAGCACTTGGCGATCAAATTTCTCAGGAAGGGTAAACGCTAAAAAAGCACCGATTAAGAGGGCTATGATGGGTGTGCCTAAGAAAAGTATGATGTCGGTCAATTGGTTTTCGCCAAATGGCTTAGAGGGATAACTAGCCACTGAGGCTAAAATAATCAGTAAAAGAGGGAAAATGATGGGCAAAAATGATTTGAAAGCGGATGGTTTTTTGCCGCTGCTTTCTTGTTGTTCGCCTTCGGCAAATTTGGGCTCAAGCTCAATTTTAGTCACGTATTTTTTGACAAAATAATAGCAAGGCACCAAGCTAATAAGACTGACTACAATTCCCCAAAAAATAACCATACCTAAATCGGCATTGATAATTCCTGCAGCGGCGATGGGTCCTGGAGTGGGCGGCACTAAGGAATGACTTGCGGTGGCACCCAAAGCCAAAGCCACGGTGGTGGCCGCATAGGGTACTTTCCCTTTAAAAGAGAGCGACTTACTAATCGGATTCATCATGATAAAAGTGCTGTCACCAAATACGGGAATGGAAAGAATCCAGCCGCTCAGCATCATGGCTAGCATGATGGATTTTTCGCCAATCCATGAAAGGACTTTTTGGGCTAGAACCATGGCGCCTCCTGTTTTTTCTAGGAAAGTACCGATGGTTACCCCGAGTAAAATCAAAAGTCCTATGTTTCCTAAAACTCCTCCAAAACCATCTTTGATGGATTTTAAAATGAGGTCTGTAGGCATTCCAACACAAATGCCGAAACCAATGGCACCAATAAAAAGAGCTAAAAAAGGATGAATGTCAAATTTTGATATGGCTACCAAAATGACCCCAAGAGACAACAGGGTGATTAAAAGGGTTATCATATTAAATAGGTTTTTTTTAAAAATGTACACCAATTAAGTATTAAAATTTCACAAAATTGTTCTATGTTAGGATTTTATTTTAAAACAAATAGCAATCATGGCAAGATTTACCAATCAGGTAGCATTCATCAGTGGCGGAGCAGATGGTTTAGGCAAAGGGATAGCCGAATTAATAGCTTCAGAAGGCGGAAAAGTAGTATTACTCGATAGCAACCCACTCAAATTAGAGCAAACGGAAAGCGAATTTAAGTCGGCCGGTTATGACGTCATGACCATCCTCGCCGATGTCACTTCCGAGGATAGCATCGTTTCGGCTTATGTGGAAGTTGGCAAAAAATATGGCCAAATACACATCATGGTCAATTGTGCCGGTATCGTGGGGCCGACCAGCACCAAAATCACCGATTATTCCACGGAGGATTTTGATCGCTTGTATCAGGTAAACCAACGAGGCACTTTTTTAATGACTAAATATGCCGTGAAAGCGATGGAACCTTTCGGCTATGGCCGAATTTTGTTAATTGCCTCCATGGCTGGGAAAGAAGGTAATCCGGGGATGATTGGCTATTCGGCCTCCAAAGCCGCGGTTATTGGGATTGTCAAATCGATCGGCAAGGAATATGCCACATCAGGAATAACAATCAACGGATTAGCTCCAGCGGTGATTAAAACCGCCATGAATGCGGATACGGATCCTAAGCAATTGGAATACATGGTCGCCAAAATTCCCATGGGACGACTTGGGGAAATCGATGAAGTAGCTAAAATATCGGCTTGGATCGTTTCTGAAGAATGTACGTTTACGACAGGATTTTTATTTGATATTTCGGGGGGCCGAGCTACGTATTAAGCTAAGCGAATCAATACCAGAAATTTAATCATATGAATAATTAAAAGGTCGGAAGAACATTCTCCCGACCTTTTTTATTGCATCGGCACCCATAAAATCGCATCCGCAGGCACTATTCCATTCGCCCCTTTTGCATATAAAATAGCTTCGGCTTTCCCCTTATTTTTAAAATCAAAATCACCTAGCGAAATCCATTCTCCTTTTAATGTACTTTTGGATCCATCCAATTTGACCTGGATACTCGATTTTTTTGAACCTTGCTGAATGTCCCAATTGAAAATGGTACTGTTACTCTCTAAATTGGGCAAGTAAAAATATAACCTGAACTTTCCATTCAACTCATTCGGTGA
>CAIVPF010000103.1 GCA_903907745.1 uncultured Cytophagaceae bacterium
ACCCTTGAACCGTATCCACGAAACATTGGACTTTATCTGGATGAATATCCGGATAAACACCATGGCCTAAATTCGCAATATAGCGCTGTATCCCAAATTGCTGAATCATTTTCTTCGTTTCCGCTTCCACCGTTTTGAAATCACCATATAGCGCGCATGGATCTAAATTTCCTTGAAGGGTTTTGTTCGGTCCCACGAGCGAACGGGATTCCGCGATATCCATGTTCCAGTCTAAGCCAATCGTCGCACAATTCAATGCCGCCATTTCTTTTCGGGCAAAAAACGCACCTTTGGCAAATAAAGTCACCGGAACATTCATCACCGCATCGCAAATTTGCTTTAAATAAGGTGTCGAAAATTCCGAATACTGCACCGGCGAAAGAATTCCCGCCCACGAATCAAAGACCTGAATCAAATTCGCACCCGCAGCCACTTGGGCATTCAAATAAGAAATGGTGGAATTCGTAATTTTTTGCAACAACGCATGCGCCAATTCCGGCTCCGCATACATCATTTTTTTCGCTTGCGAAAAGGTTTTGGAACCCTTCCCTTCCACCATATAACAGAAAATCGTAAAAGGGGCACCCGCAAAACCGATTAAGGGAACTTTACCTGCTAATTCCTTCTTGACAATCTTAATCGCATCCAATACATATTTTAAATCCTCCTCTGGCTCCGCATCCCGAATCTGCGCCAAATCAGCCAGAGATCGAATCACTTTTGGGAAAACCGGACCTTTTTGTTCCTCCATCACATAGGGCAAGCCCATCGCCTCAGGAACCACCAAGATATCTGAAAAAATAATTGCTGCATCAACGCCAAAACGAGTAACCGGCTGAATCGTCACCTCAGCTGCCATTTCTGGATGCGTCGCGAGTCCAATAAAAGATCCGGCCTTCGCACGAACCTCCCGGTATTCAGGTAAAATCCGGCCTGCCTGGCGCATCACCCACACGGGAATTCGTTCTACCTCCTGGCCTAATGCGGCGCGCAACAATAAGTCGTTTTGTAATTTTTCCATTTTGAAGGTACAAAGGTAAGGGAAAATTTAGGTAATAGGTAATAAGTATTAGGTAATAAGTATTAGGTAATAGGTATTAGGTAATAGGTATTAGGTAATAGGTAATAAGTATTAGGTAAGAGGTATTAGGTAATAGGTAATAAGTATTAGGTAAGAGGTATTAGGTAATAGGTAATAAGTATTAGGTAAGAGGTAATAGGTAATAAGTAATAAGGGAAAATTAGGTAAGAGGTATTATATAACAGGTATTTAAAACAATTTATATTCAAGAAAAATAAGATTGATGATAGTCTTCTAATACTTAATACTTAATACCTAATACTTATTACCTCTTACCTAATACCTCTTACCTAATACTTATTACCTTTGTAACTAAATTTACCCCTATGGCCATCCCCATTACGGCAAGCTTCATCACAAGCAATACCGATTTCACGAATTGTCCGCCCGCACGCATGCCAGAATTTGCATTCATCGGACGATCAAACGTGGGAAAATCATCCTTAATTAATTCGATTACCTTTCACAAAGGTTTGGCAAAAACCTCGCAAACACCTGGAAAAACGCAGTTGATTAACCATTTCATCATCAACGAAAAATGGTACCTAGTCGATCTACCCGGCTACGGCTACGCCAAAGTCTCCAAGGAAAAGCGCCGCGAATTCGAAAAAATGATTTTCGATTATTTATTGCACCGCGAGAATTTAACTTGCCTGTTTGTCCTCATCGACATCCGCTTAAAACCACAAGCCGTGGACATCGAGTTCATGAACCGCATGGTGCAAGAACAAGTGCCTTTCCACATTGCCTTTACGAAAGCAGATAAATTATCTCAAAAACAAGTGCAGGATAGTGTTGAATTATATAAAAATTTCTTGCTCGAAAACTGGGAAAGCCTTCCTGACATCTTTATCACCTCGGCTGAGAAGCATGTGGGCCGCGAAGAAATTTTGAAGAACATTGAAGAATTAATTAAAACATCACCTTACAAAATAGGTAAATAGTACTATTTTGCAGGCAAATTAAGCAAACACGCATGGAATTATTGAATGAGATTGCCCACATTTCTGGGAAAAGTGGATTATTTAGAGTTTTAAAACCTACTCGAACAGGGGTGATCGTAGAGACCTTAGATGCTTTAAAGCAAAAATCAGTGGTGAGCGGCCAAACGCGTATTTCTGTCTTGAAAGACATTTCCTTGTATTTGAATGATCACCAAGATAGTACCATGCCTTTGGCAGAATTGTTTTTGAAAATCCATGAGAAGTTCAAAGGCGTTTTACCGATTGAACCAAAGAAATCCACGGACATCGAATTATATAGCACCTTAGAAACAGTGGTTCCCAATTATGATGCGGACCGTGTTTTTGCTTCTGACATTAAGAAAATATTGAACTGGTATTTATTACTTTGCACCTTTAGCCCTGAAGCCTTCCCAGCGGAAGAACCCAAAAAAGTGGAGGCCAAAGAAAAAGCTGAACCAAAAGAAAAAGCAGCACCTAAAGAAAAAAAGGTGGCTGAGAAAAAACCAGCGGCGAAGAAAGCCAAATAAAGAACAAAAAAAAGTCCCGATCAAATCGGGACTTTTTTTGTTAACGTAAAGAGTTAATCCATTTGGCGATTTTAACCGCATCCTCCTTAGGGACATTGGTCATCGGCGCCATCGGTGGGTAACCAGGCCAGTTGGCCGGTTGTGGCTTTGCAATCAAAGACACAATTTTATCCACTGAATATTTTTTCTTCGCAACATCCTGATAGGCAGGGCCTACCAAACGTGCATCCACTTTGTGACAAGCAAAACAAGTATATTTTTGCATCAATGGCTTAATCTCAGCCGGAAAATCTTCTGCCTTCGCTTGAAAGCCCAATGCCATTAGCCCCAAAATGGCTGATAAGAATAATTTTGTAACGTTTTTCATATGTAGATTTTATTGTATTTCACAAAATAAGGCATTTTAAGGTTAATCACGAAATTAATTTGTCTGAAATGCATCCACCGCGTTCCGTACACTTCCATGTTTTTCCAATAATTCGGCCGCTAATTCATCCGAAACGCCCGTTGCTTCCCGCACCATGCGAATGGCCCGAAGTACCAATTTATGGTTACTGAGTTGCATATCGACCATTTTATTACCCCGCACGCGGCCCAACTGAATCATCACCGTCGTCGAAATCATATTCAATACTAGTTTTTGCGCCGTACCCGATTTCATCCGGGTACTACCGGTCACAAATTCCGGGCCAACCACCACTTCGATCGGAAATCTTGCTTCCTTCGCCACTAAACTTCCCGCATTACACACAATACAACCCGTCAAAATACCCTTCGCATTCGCAGCACGTAAACCACCAATCACATAAGGAGTCCGACCCGAAGCCGCAATGCCGATCACCGTGTCTAAAGAATCAATTTGATAAGCCTCCATATCCTTCCACGCTTGTTGCTCATCATCCTCCGCATTTTCCACAGCCTTCCGAATCGCTGAATCCCCACCGGCAATTAAACCAATGACCCAATCATGCGGCACCCCATAGGTCGGCGGACATTCCGACGCATCCACCACGCCTAATCGGCCCGAAGTCCCCGCACCAATGTAAAACAAACGTCCACCCTGTTTCATGCGTATCACAATTTCATGAACAAGCGCCTCAATGGCAGGAATGACTTTTTCCACGGCCACTGGAACCGTTTTGTCCTCGGCATTGATTTGCCGCAACAAAGTATCCACCGTTTGTTTATCCAAATCTTCATACGAAGAACTCGATTCGGTGGCCAGCAAGGTTAAATTTTCAGCCATTAGGATAGGGATAAACGTTGAAAATTGGCAAAAAAGTGCGGAATTGTCTCGATCCCTTTATAAAAATTAAATAAGCCATAGTGCTCATTAGGGGAGTGAATCGCATCGGAATCCAAACCAAAACCCATTAATATGGATTTAATTCCTAATTCCTTTTCAAAAAGCGCTACAATTGGAATACTTCCCCCGCCTCGTGTAGGTACAGGATCTTTCCCAAAGGTCTCCGCTAAAGCCTCGGAAGCAGCTTGATAGGCGATGCTGTCCGTTGGCATAATATAAGCCTCCCCACCATGATGTGGTTTTACGGTAACCTTCACGCCTTTCGGCGCGATGGCCTTGAAATGTTCTGTAAATAATTTCGTAATGGTTTCGGAAGATTGATTGGGTACCAGACGCATCGAAATTTTCGCATAGGCCATGGAAGGCAATACGGTTTTGGCGCCTTCACCGGTATAACCGCCCCAGATGCCATTAACGTCTAAAGTGGGCCGAATGGATGCCCGCTCGATCGTCGAATACCCTTTTTCGCCATGTACACTTTGGATACCCAAATCTTTTTGATAAGCATCTAAATCAAAGGGCGTTTGCGCCATCGCAGCCCGATCGGCAGCACTTAATTCATGTACCCCATCGTAAAATCCTGGAATCGTAATGTGGTTAAATTCATCGTGCATGGAGGCGATCATTTGGCACAAAATATTAATCGGATTCGCCACAGCGCCACCATAAACACCCGAATGCAAATCTCGGTTAGGTCCTTGTACGGAGACTTCCATGTAACTGAGGCCACGAAGTCCAACATCAATGGACGGAATATCATTCGCAATAATAGCCGTATCTGAAATCAGAATGACATCTGCTTTGAGTAATTCTTTATTTGCCTCGACAAAAATCCCTAAATGATCCGAACCCACTTCCTCCTCGCCTTCGATCATGAATTTAACATTGCAGCTTAGTTCACCGGAGGCCAACATCGCCTCAAAGGCCTTCACATGCATAAACACTTGGCCCTTATCATCGCAAGAACCCCGCGCATAAATAACCTCGTTTTTAATCACAGGTTCAAAAGGTGGACTATCCCATAGGTCTAAGGGATCCGCGGGCTGAACATCATAATGTCCATAAACCAAAATAGTAGGGGCCGATGGATCAACCATTTTTTCACCATAAACGATAGGAAAACCAGCTGTTTCCTCGAGACGGACCTTGTCTAAACCGGCATCCTGTAATTTGGCGGCTAACCATTCCGCGGCTTTTCGAACTGAACCTGCATAGGCAGGATCGGCAGAAATGGAAGGAATGCGTAAAAAATCAAGTAATTCAGCTAAAAATCGATCTTGATTGGCGGATATAAAAGCTTGTGTATTTTTCATAAATAGGGGGAAAGAGGTGCTTAAGACCTCGCTCACAAATATAAAAAAAAATACGCTTGGATTACTTTTTCCGAGGGATTAGATACATCCGATTTTCCGTTCCTTGGAAAATTCGTAGGATGTTTTTTCGGTGCGTAAAGACCACTAAAAAAGCTAGAAATGAGCCGAAATAAATGATGATGGGTAACTCTTGGCCGAATAGACCTAAACTAAGCATGATCGGAAAGGCTAGGGAGGCGACCATACTTCCTAAGGAGACGTATTTAGAAATGGCAAACACCAATAAAAAAATTAAAATACTAACTAAGGCTGCTTGAGGATGTAAGGCTAAAACCATGCCAAGGGTCGTTGCAACACCTTTGCCTCCTTTGAAATCACAAAAAATAGGTAATAAATGACCCATTACCGCAAGAAATCCAAAAAGGATTTTAAGGGTTACGCAGGTCTGCCAATCAACCAAGCGGAAATAGAATAAAACGGCCGCAAGTCCCGTAGCTAAAAAGCCTTTAAATGCATCTACAAACAAAACGATGGAACCAGCTTTTCGGCCTAATACCCGGAAGGTATTCGTAGCGCCGGCATTCCCACTGCCGTGTTCTCGGATGTCCACTTGATGGTAGGTCTCGCCATACCAAAGGGCGGTTGGGATTGAACCTAGCAGGTAACTCAAAATACACAATCCAACAATCAAAAAAACCATGTTTCAAATTAGATCCTACCCTTCTTCAGGCAGGTGATGTTCAAATATAGAACGCAAAGATCCTAAAATCAAATACCTTAAATAAATTCTTGAAATGTTTAAATTTCCGTCTTTATATTATACCAATAATGCCTAAAACGAGACATTTATCGATGCCATGAGCCTAAAATTCATCGGATTTCCATGGTCTAAATAGGTCAAGCGATGAAAGGCTTGAATCCTAAATATCTTGAAAATATTATCTATCCCGTAACCTGCCTCTACATAAGGTTTTCCGGGTTCCAGTGAATCAAAGGAATAGCGATCTAGAAACCTAGATTTCAAGGGGTTATTCACATCCTTCATAAGGTCTTTATTAGCCGCTCGTTGACTTCCGATAACCATATTTGAACTCGCGATAAAGCGCCATTTTAATTTTTTGATGAGCGGAATCCGATTGAAAAATAAACCATCAAAATTATGGTTGTATTGCAAGGATACGAATTGATCACTGACAAATTCAAAATAATTCATGGTCGAAAAGGCGCTACGCACAAAGAAGAAGGTCTCATTCCCTAAATGTGGAAACAACAATGGCGCAGGTAAATTAGAAGGCGTGTATCCGGCTTGTAAGGTATAATCGGATCGACCTATTTTCCCCAAACGGAAGGTCTGATAGGCTTTGATCGTAAAGCGTTCGTAATCAAAATCGCCGCCTAAAAATCCTTTAAATCCGCGTTGATACCGAAAAGTAACCACGGGAATACGCTTGGTCGCCAATGTTATTTTTTCATTCCCATTCATGAGGTAGGTCTCGTTTTTAGCAAAACGGGCTTCTAAAGTCAAGAATGTTTCTTGGTAATAATTTTGCACAGGAGACAATTTGCCCAATTCTGGATTAAGGCGATACTGAAACCAAAAAAGTGGATCAAATGAGCGCGTAGTTAAGGAACTGGTAAAACTAATTCCTTTGCTAGGTTCCGTCGTAAAAAACGCCTCGGATTCTCGCCGGAAAAAGGCACCAGAAAAGGCTCCCCAGCGCGTAAATGCATAAAACAATTTATTATCACCGATCAACTCCGGCGTTAAACCCACACGTTCTATGTCATACGAATGCCGAATACCCGCCATGGTCCATTTCCTTTTGGAGAACAAATAATCAATCTCCGCAGCATATTTCGGAATCAAGTCCTTGGTTCCAAAACCCACATTCCCACGCAAAATCCAGTTTTTATCAAAACTTGCATTCGTCCGAAATCCTAAGCGAAAACGCGCACCTTCTTGTCTGTTAATTGCAAAACTGGAAATATAAGGTCCTAATTCGATATCATTAAATCGCTTAAACCCACTAAAAACAATTTCCGCAATTTCAATGTAGGTTTTCACCACCGGCAAATTACTAACCGAATCAATGAGGCTAAAGGCCTGAACATCTTGCCTACTCAGAGGCTCATGCCGTGCATTTTTCCAGAAATTCGGATCCGGCTCTTTGGCGTCTTCCGCCACCTCGGAGGCTAAATCATAAAAATCAATGGGCCGCGGTTTATTGACAACAAAGTCTTTGTTCGAAATGTACATCTTTAACAACATCCCCGCAGAACCTTTTGTCAACTCCTCCAAATCAATTAAAAAACGTGTTTTAGCCGGCATCCAAGCACCGGATTCCGTCCGTTCTAATTCCTGAGAAATTTTGATTTTATCGATGAAATTCAGGTTGGCCGATTTGTCGACCGTCGCATCGATTTGCACCAAGGCAAAACTCGTCGTATCGATCCAAACCTGTCCATTAAAGACTAAATCCATTGGATTTTTAGGCTCATAATCAATCTGATAGCAGATTCGACCATCGACATTCACCGTATCTCCTAAATAATATTTATAATTTGCTTTAAATCCTTCCCCGATCGGACTCGCGAAATCCTTCCCAAAAAATCCGACATAATTTTGGTAAAAATTATAATTGGCAATCAGGTTTCCACCGACCAGCTGGGACACAAAACTCCCATCCTTCACCCCCACCCCTTTGATATTCGTTTTTTGAATAATTTCTTTTTTTCGCTGGGGTGATTCTCGGTAATAAAACTTACCAATGGCCTCGGAAATGTAGGTCGGGATAACCATTTTCCCATCATCGCCTGCTAATTTCTCAAATTTCTTTATGGCGGCCTCAATGTCCTTCATGACCTTGCGTTCCCGGAATTTTTCCGAAATATTATCCACATCCAATTCCATTTTGGTGTAGGAATTGTATTCATAGGCACTTAATCGACTCCGGTCATTTTGTTCCCGATTTGCCAATAATTTCCGCAATATTTTGAATACTGGATTCTCCCCCGAATAAACAATAACCTCTTTTAAAGCGGATTGAGTGGCTTCTATTTGAAAATCAAGCTCTTGAGTTAGCAGTTTTTTATTTAACTTTTTAACCTTTCGCTTATACCCTACATAGGACACGAAAGCGGAATCACTTAAGACCTTGGCCTTCAAAACATATTGCCCTTGAAAATCAGTGGTCGCACCCGCATTAATCCCTAAAAGTCCGACAGAAGCGAAAGGAATAGGGTCGCCATTACTCGCATCCGTAATACGTCCTTTGATGACATATTGCGCATGAGCACTTTGAATGAACATTAAAAAAAACAGTAGACGAAAAAGAGAACTGTTTAGTATTTTTTTCAAAACGGTAATAAGGCTTAATTTTAGAGAGGAACAAAAATACAAAGACTACGTAAAAAATTACTATTCGTCGTGAAATAATAATGATTCGTCGACAAACAATTTAAATTTTTCCAAAGCGCGCGCCCGATGAGCAATTTTATTCTTCTCAGAAAGACTCATTTCTGCAAAGGTTTTATCCGCATTAAAAGGCACGAATAAAGGATCATACCCAAAACCTTGTTGACCCCGCGCTTCCTGTGTTATTTCCCCGATAATCTCCCCCTCAAACTGAACAAATTGCCCGTCTTCATGAAAGGTCAATACAGTTACAAAACGCGCTTGACGATCTTTCTTATCCCGCATTTCGCCCAATAATTTAACACAGTTCGCCTGATCATTTTTGGGTTCTCCCGCATATCTCGCTGAAAAAACGCCGGGGGCGCCGTTCAATGCGCGCACTTCCAAACCCGAATCATCCGCCAAACAAGTCACCCCAAATCGCTCCGCCACATAGCGGGCTTTTTGCATCGAATTTTCGGCCAATGTTTGGCCCGTTTCGGGAATTTCTTCTGAAATATTTAATTCAAATATGGAATGAATCTGAAAGCGATCCCCTAAAAGGGCGCTTAATTCCTCGACCTTATGGGCATTTTGAGTAGCTAAATACAGGGATTTCATTAGAGTGCGCCGACTAGCTCCACTTCAAAATACAAAGGTGAATTTGGCGGAATCGTAGTATTTCCATTCACCCCATAGGCTATTTTAGAGGGTAAAATTAAAGCCGCCTTTTCACCAACGCGCATTTTTAAAACAGCTTCTTCAAATCCTGCAATTAAATTTCCAGCACCGGGCACAAAGGTCAATGTTCCTGATCCAAAGGATGAATCATAAACGACATTATTGGAGGCATCCGTTTGAATCACACCATAACCGAATCGTCCTATATAATTCACTTTGGCAGTTTGTCCAGGGGAAATAGTCGCTCCTGTGGGATTGGTCACTAATTTTTTAAATACCAAACCACTCGCGGTAACTTCTGGGTTTGTAATTTTATACGTCGTTTGGAAATCCTGAATTTGCTCGGCTTCTGTCCGGATGGCGACGATCTCGATTTCCAATTGAATCACCGAATAGGCCGGAATATCCGCATAGGAATTCCCCCCGAAGGCCAGACTTGCAGGTAAAATGAAAAGCCCCTTTTCTCCTTCTTTCAGGAAGGACATAGGCAAATTGTACACGTTGGAGGTAGCACCCCACACCATTCCTTTGATTTGATTTTTCAAACGAGACGTGGAATCTAATTTCTTCCCCTCCATCACAGACATCACATAATGGAACTTGATTAAATCCGAATTAAATGCCTGTTTCCCAGTCGAATTCTTTTTATCAATGGAATAATAAAGACCCTCCGGCGACTTTTGCATCGTCAAATTATTCTTCTTGATATAGGCATCAATCGCATTCGCATTGTTTTCTTCCTGCTGATTAATGGCATTAAATGTACAACTCGAAAGCCCAACAATAATTCCGAAAAATAAAATAAATAAACGCATCATACTATTCGATTTTGGCTATATAAATTTCAAACAATAAAGGTGTAAATCCTGGAATGCTAGTTCCTGAACCTTTTTCCCCATATCCAATGGTCGACGGAAACACCACAACCGCTTTTTCTCCTAAACGCATCTTCTCAATTCCCTTTTGAAAACCAATCACCGTCTGAGTTCCCCCAACCGTCACCGAAAAACTATCCGTCCGAGCCATATTGCCATCAAAAGCAAAGCCATTTAAGAAACGACCTGTATATTTTAATTTCACTACTTTTCCAGAGGCAGGAATATCTCCCGTACCCGGTGATAGTTGAATGTACCGCAAACCGTCCGCTTCTGTGCTAGTCACCTTATAGCCTTTTTTAGCTATATAGGCTTCAATTTGATCACTTTGACTTTTTACCCAATAGCTCTTAATCGTACATTTCAAAGGCGTATAGGCCGGCAATCCATCGAAAGATTGAGAGGTGCCCGGAAGAGCCATCACCGCTTGTTCGCCATCTTTTAAAAAGGCCATAAGCTTAGAAAAGACCGGATTCGTGAATCCATAGCGATAAATCAGCGGGGAATTTGTTTTCCGATTCGTGCTATCTAAAACTTGACCCGTCACTAGATTGGCTAATTCATAATGAATCACCAAACTATCCCCTCGAGAGGCTAATTCACCAGTTGGATTCGCTTTCGTAATGGCATAAAAAGCCCCATTATCCATGGCAATGGGGCTTTGATTCAATTTGGAATAATAGGACAAAATTTGCGTTTTGTTTTCCGCAGCTTTCACCTCATCCGCTAATTCGACATTCGACAAACAAGCGGTTAACAAGAGCCCTATAAACACCCCTAGCAAACTAATTTTACCCCAATTTTTCATTCCTGATACGTAAATTTCTTATTTCTTTGACAACACCTCTAATTCAAATACCAATACCGAATTCGCTGGAATCGGCCCACGTGCTTGATCGCCATACCCTAAGGTAGAAGGAATCACAAAGGTACCTTTTCCACCTGCTTTTAACAACGTCAAGGCCTCATTAAAACCTGGAATCATTTGTCCCAATGGCATTTCTGAAGAGGAACCTTTATCAAATTCTTTTCCATTCATGAAAGTTCCACGGTAATTAACCACCCATGTTTCTCCCATTTTAGGATTAGCGCCCGCACCTGGCTTTTCAATATTATAAAATAAACCAGTTGCAGAGGATTGGAATGCCTTACCTGTTTTAGCCACATAATCCGCGATTAATTTGGGCTGAACCGCTAAATCCTTAGCCGCCACTGCCTTCGCTTTCTCTGCTTCCTTCGCCATGTCTTTTTCAAATTCCGCACGGGATTGAACCTTCAAAATCTTCACCGTATACTTCAAATCCGTACCAGGCTTCAAGAATGGAGGAAGTGGCGATTGAACCGCTTTCGTTAATGAATCGATAGGAACTAAGATCGTTGCACTATCACCCAAGGCTAATAAACGAAGCCCATTTTCAAAAGAACCTTTGAAAGAACCTGGCGCATTATTTGGTGGCTGAATCATCCCTTTTCCTGGCTGACCATCCTTTTTAGTATCTTGAAGCACTGAATCCGCGCCATTTTTAATGACTAAATCAAACGTAACGATATCACCTTCTTTTAATTTTTTAGCCTTATCGTCATGGCTATGCATTTGTAATTTCACTCCATCAATCACCTCGACCTTATTCTGATTACAAGCCGCCAAAAGAAGAGCCGCTGAAAAATATAATCCTAGTTGTTTACGCATGATTTCTATGTTTAGATGTTATAAGTTTTTTACTTGTTTTATTTCAGAAAGGTACAAAGGTAATACTTCCTGCAATTTTTCCCTCGCTTGTTTTAAAGTCCCGCCAGAAAATCGACCACCCGACGCATTTTTATGACCGCCCCCTTCAAAATATTGTGCCGCAAAACCGTTCACCGCAAAGGGTTCAATCGAACGGAAAGAGAATTTAACCCCATCCGGACGTTCGATCATCAAGATCGACCAAACCGCCCCCGCAAGCTGTAAACCATAATTTACCACCCCTTCCGTGTCCCCAGCCTGTGAATTAAATGCTTCTAAATCTTCCTGACTAATCCACATCAAGGCTAAATGATACTCCGGCAAATATTCAAGACGATTCGCCAACACATGCCCTAAAAATTTTAAGCGATCAATACTCGCTGAATCAAAAATTCGCCGATGCACCTGATTTGTGTTCACCCCCAACTGAATTAATTGAGCCACCACCTCATGCACATGTGCCGTCGTATTCGGATGCCTAAATGACCCCGTATCCGTCATAATGCCCGAATACAAGCATTGACCTATCGATTGATCGATTAAATCTCCATCGCCCCACTCCTGAATTAAATCAAAGATGAGTTCGCAAGTTGATGCCGCAATCGTTCGATGGTAATAATAAGTCCCAAAATCCTCTGGATCCAAATGATGATCAATCACCACTTTGGGTGCACGGGCATGCTTAATGTGAGGACTTAAACTATGTAATCGTTGTAAACCTGAAAAATCTAAACAAAAAATCCAATCAGCCCCTTGTACCAAAGGGTCCACTTGAAGCTTATGCAGTGGATTTTCGAAATTTAGGATTTCTTCGGCCCCCGGCATCCACATTAAATTCGCAGATACGGCCGATGGTACAATTACCTGAACCTGTAAACCCTTTTTTAGCAAATATTGGTACCAAGCCAAACTCGAGCCAATCGCATCTGAATCTGGATTAAAATGCGTGGTAATAATGGCTTTTTGCCCGGGTGCCAGAAGGGATTTCAGCGTAGAAATGGATGACATATAATTGGATATCGCCATAATAAATTTGGGCGTTCGCAAAGTTAGAGATAAATTTGAATAAAATTTGACACATGCCTACAAATAGAACCTTTACCATAATTAAGCCTGATGCCGTATTGGACGGATTTACGGGATCGATGATCCAACAGATTGAGGACGCCGGATTTCGCATCGTAGCTATCAAAAAAATCAAATTGAGTCCCGAAGAAGCAGGTCGCTTTTATGCGGTTCATGCCGCGCGGCCTTTTTTCCAAAGTCTTTGTGACCACATGTCCTCGAATCACATCATCCCGATGGTGCTGGAGAAAGAAAATGCGGTGGAAGATTTTCGGACCTTAATCGGCGCGACAAACCCCGAACAAGCCGCTGAAGGCACTGTTCGTAAACGCTTTGCGAGGTCGATAGAATCCAATGCCATTCACGGCTCCGATTCAGATGAAAATGCAGCGATCGAATCTGCCTTTTTCTTTACAGACCGGGAATTAAATCCTTAATTATCGATGCTTGTAAAATAAAAATCCATTTTCCTCTTTGATGAAAATCAAATTGGGATGGTATTTGAATTTTTCCTCCGCATCTACTTTCATGACAAAATAGGCCGGGCGGTCTAGCTTTTTTGCTTGAAACAAAGTTTCCGCAGAAGGGCTAGCGGCCGGCTTTTGAAAATACAATAAATGGGCATAGGACTTAAATCCTACGGTTTCGATGTAGACCTGTTGGCCCACTTTGGACGTATAAAAATCAATCGGCGTCGCCTGCGTATACCCCTCAATCTTAGGCACCACGATCGCCATATAGGCCATGATGATCAACAAGCCCGATACCATAATCGAATAAACATGCCTCGGTTTCACCTCGCCTTTCCGACTTAAAAAAAAGAGGATCACCCCCATAAAAAGGATGCCCAAGCCTTTTTCCCAGCCCGACCAAGCCACCGGCGCTTGTAAATTTCCTCGGACAAAAACATCCTGAATCTTAGGCGCAAATTCAAACGCATGCTCACCTACATAGGGAACCGCTGCCAAAATCAAGCCAAACAAGATTCCCACGATGCTTATTCCAATCGTATAGGGCCTCGACCAGGTCCAATGACCCGCTTTCCAATCACTTAGTACCTGCGCCGCAAAAAAACTGATGGGCAACCAACACATCGATGAATAATGAACAATCTTCGTTTTCACCAAACTAAATAAAATCAAAACCACCCAAAAAAGCACGCGCATCCAAATGCTAAAAGGATGTTTGGACTTAGGCCCTATCCCCAGCCGACCGATGGCCAAGATGGAAATCGGAAAACAACCCAAGAGCAAGACTAAGGCATGGTAATAAAATGGTTGGCCATGGCCGGCATCCCCCGTTGTCATCAAGCGGATTTGATACGCAAAAAAATCTTCGATGATGCCAAATCCGAATTTCATCGCGATCAAGCCATACCAAGAAACAAAAAACAGGCAAGCCAAAATACCGGCGATGCAGGCACCAGAAAATAGTCGGCCTAGCTGAGGTTTTAGATTTTTAAATTGAACTATACCAAAGACCAACAGGCTTAGGCCCCATAATAATAAAGCCACGGGACCTTTGGTCAACATCCCTAATCCTATCATCACCCCCGCTAAGAGCGCATTTTTTAAATGCCTGGAATCGGCCGTAAACGCTGCAAAAAAATAAAGGCCTAAAAAAATGAATAAATTAAACAGCGGATCGATAATCCCGGAGCTCGCATAGACATGGGGCGTGATCGCCGCGACATAGGCAAAGGCCCATAAATGACCGAAATTTTCCGAAAAATGTCTTTCCCCGATGGCAAAGACGGTGCATAAGGTGGCAATCCCCACGAGGGCATTCGGAAAGCGAGCCGCGAATTCCATGGAAACCCAGGCTTGATCCGTGAAGGTAGAAAAGCTTAGAAAACTAAGTGCTTGTAACCAAATAAAAAGAGGAGGCTTTTCCCAAAAGGGTAAAAAATTGATTTGTACACTTAAATAATCGCCTGAAACAATCATCTCCCGTGCGGATTCTGCAAAATTAATTTCATCCCAATCAAACAAATGAGAGGCCCCTAAAAAAGGCATGTACACGAGGGCACCCACCAGCGTCCAAAATAAATAAGGTTTTTGCTGAAGGAATTTAATCATGTTTCTGAGGCTTTAAAAGGAAAAAATAATAAACGAGTAAGGAAGTGCCGGTACCAATGAAGGCGCCGACAGCGGTGTCCAGGGGAAAATGTTGGAATAAATACACCCTCGCATACGCCACGCTGGCTGCCAATAAAGCAAAAAACCAAGCCGCCCATCGGGATTTACTCAAAAGGACCAACCAAAAACACATAAACCAAGCCGCCGAAGTATGGCCTGAGGGCAAACTATTATATTCATTCATAAAAACGCCATCGACCAAATGCCAAGCGTATGGAACGCTTTTAAAATACGCAAAAGGCCGAAGCGCGTGGGGAAATAAAAAGTGTTTAGCCGCTTGAATGATGGTCGTAGAAATGGCATAGGACCACAAAAAAGGGAAGGCAAAAGATCTTTTTTTCCAATAAAAATAGCCGAAAATCAAGATGGGTGAGGCGATTTCTGCCAAGGCGCTTAGGCCTTGGAATAGGTAATCCGCCCATAGACTGTGATGGAAATTAACCCATTGCATTTGAACAAAACGATCGCCGCTGGACATGAAGCTAAAACACAGGACTTCGAATACGAGGAAACCCAATAAATACGCGCGAATGGATTTTTCAATGGATTGCATAGCCTCAAAGGTCGGAAGTTTTTCGGAAAATGTTATTTCTTCTCTTGCTCTTTCCGAAAATTTACCTAATTTTGCATTCCTTTTTTGACCCAAGTGGAAATGAACGGATTAGATGCATATCAGATACCTATTATATCCTTAGAAGATAAATCGTATCGATATACCTTTGAAGGAAATGACTCATTTTTTGCGGCTTTTGAGCAAGATTGGGTGCAAAATGGAGATTTTCATGCGGTGGTAGACTTAGCGAAGTCGGCCACGATGATACAAATTCATTTAGAGATTAATGGCCACATTCGTTTGGTTTGTGACCGGTCAATGGAGGAATTTGATTATCCGTTTCAAGTGAAAGAGAAGGTGATTTATAAGTATTCAGATCATTCGGAGGACTTGGGGGATAATTTGTTTTTAATCGACAGAAGGGCGTCGAGGCTTGATTTATCGCAGGATTTGTTTGATTTTATCGCACTTCAGGTGCCGATGAAAAAACTTCATCCACGCTTTTTATCGGAGGCTGAGTCGATTGATGGAGATATATTTATTTACACGACTGTCAAAGAATTGACGGAGGAGGAAATTAAAAAACAAGCAGATGAAGTGGACCCACGCTGGGCTGCTTTAAAAAAGTTAAAAGACAATAATTAATATACTAATACCATGGCACATCCTAAAAGAAGACATTCTACAACACGTCGGGATACTCGTAGAGCACACGATTTTGGCACTCCAAGACAATTGGCAGTAGACGGTCAAACAGGCGAAACACATTTATACCACCGCGCTCACGTGCATGAGGGAAATTTGTTTTACAAAGGCAAAATGATTGTAGAAGGATATTCTGCAAAGGCTTAATTGAGTTAAGCTAGGCCCATACCATTCACATTTTTGGAGATTTTCGAAAATATCCCGTTAAAATGCTATTTTTTGACTAAATTTAATACTATTTTTGCGATACGCTTTAGTAATTAAACCCAATTAAATGAATATAGCAATCGACGTGATGGGCGGGGATTATGCCCCAGAAGCTGTGATTGATGGAATCATCCAAGCGATTCCAAGCCTAACCAACAAAGAAGTCATTTTGGCCATTGGTCCAAAAGAAATAATAGATCAATTATTAGCTGAGCGTCATTGCACGAGTGATCAAATTCGGGTGATACATGCAGAAGAGGTAATTGAAATGGGAGAACATCCCACCCGTGCTTTAAGTCAAAAACCCAATTCCAGCATCGGAATTGGGTTTGCGCTTTTAAAAGAGGGCAAGGCCGATGTTTTTGCCTCGGCTGGGAATACGGGAGCGATGATGGTCGGATCCTTATTTTCTGTCAAAACGATCGAGGGAATTCAACGCCCGGCGATTGCGGGATTTGTTCCTCAGGTAAATGGAAAATATGCGGTCATGTTGGACATCGGCGCGAATGCAGATTGCAAACCGGAGATGTTAGAACAATGGGGCCTTTTGGGATCCGTGTATTTTGAAGCCACTACGGGTCAATCGAACCCGCGCGTGGGTCTAATGAACATCGGGGAGGAAGAGGGAAAAGGTAGTATTTTGGCACAAGCGACCCATGCTTTGTTAAAAGAAAACAAGCAATTAAATTTTATTGGCAATATCGAAGGAAAGGATTTGTTTCGTAACAAGGCAGACGTGATTGTGACGGATGGATTTACGGGAAATATCGTATTGAAAATGGGGGAATCCATTTACAATATCATGAAGGAACAGGGGATGATGAATGATTTTGTCGAGAATACCAATTATGAAAATTACGGGGGTAGCCCGATCATCGGCATCAATGGAAATGTGATCATTGCCCATGGGGCTTCATCGCCAAAAGCCATCAAGAATATGATTAAGCTGTGTAAATCAGTCGTAGAATCGAATGTCTGTCAAAAAATTAAAGTAGCGATCGAAGAGAAATAAAAACCATGCAACAAAAAATACATGCGGCCATCACAGGAGTAGCGGGATATGTTCCGGAATATGTGCTGACGAACGATGAATTAGAAAAATTAGTCGACACCAATGACGAGTGGATTACCTCTCGGACAGGTATCAAAGAACGTAGAATTTTAAAAGGCGAGGGATTGGGAACTTCCGTCATGGGAGCCAAGGCTGTAGCCGACTTATTCGCCAAAACGGGGACTAAACCAGAGGAAATAGATTTATTAATTTGCGCCACCGTTACACCGGATTACTTTTTTCCGTCTGCGTCGAATTTAATTTGTAAGGCAGTCGGCATTAAAGAAACGGCCTCTTTCGATTTGGCCGCAGCCTGTTCAGGATTTTTAAATGCCTTAGCTACGGGAACGGCTTTTATTGAATCAGGGCGCTACAAGAAAATTGTCGTGGTAGGTGCGGATAAGATGTCGGCGATTGTGGATTACACGGATCGGACGACCTGTATTTTATTCGGTGATGGGGCTGGAGCGGTTTTATTGGAAGCGACTACCGAGGATGTAGGGGTTCAGGATTTTATATTAAAGTCTGACGGGGATGGCTGCGAAAGTTTAATGCAAAAAGGGGGCGGCAGCGCCTATCCTCCTACGCATGAGACGATCGATCATAAATGGCATTATATCCGCCAGGAAGGCCAATCAGTCTTTAAATTCGCGGTTACGCGGATGGCCGATATTTCAGCGGAGATCATGGAGCGTAATGATTTGACAGGGGATGATGTACGTTTTTTAGTGCCACATCAAGCGAATAAACGGATTATTGATGCGACAGCGAATCGGATGGGAATTGGGGAAGAGAAGGTGATGTTGAACATCCAAAAATACGGCAACACGACCGCCGCAACGATCCCTCTGTGTCTTTGGGATTATGAAAAACAATTGAAAAAAGGAGATAATTTAATTTTAGCAGCATTTGGGGGCGGATTCACGTGGGCATCAGCGTATGTCAAGTGGGCTTACGATCCAAAATAATCTTACAATATGGCTACGACAGCAGATATTAAAAACGGCATGGTGATCAAGTTTAATGATGATTTATTTTCCATCATTGAATTTCTACATGTTAAACCAGGCAAAGGCCCAGCTTTTGTCCGCACAAAATTGCGTTCATTAACCTCCGCGAAAGTGATTGACAATACCTTTAATTCAGGGGTTGCCATTTACCCAGTCCGTGTGGAACGCAGAAAATTTCAATTCATTTATAAGGATGAATTTGGATATAATTTCATGGATAATGAATCCTTTGAACAAATTTTATTGAACACCAATTTAGTCGTGATGGCTGATTTGATGAAAGAAGGTCAAGAAGTGGAGATTTTAATTAACACGGAAAATGAGCAAGCACTTTCATGTGAATTGCCTCCATTTGTGGAATTAAAAGTTACCTACACGGAACCAGGTGTACGTGGCGATACGGCTAATTCACCCAAAAAACCTGCCACGGTAGAAACGGGTGCGACGATTACGGTGCCTATTTTCATCGAGCAAGATGAAGTTATAAAAGTGGATACAAGAACTTACTCGTACGCAGAGCGTGTAAAGTAAATTTATATATATTTGCAAGCATAAATTTTAAGCGAAATGGATACCAAAGAAATACAGCGACTTTTAGATTATATTGCCAAATCACCCCTCGCTGAGGTGAGCATCGAAACAGAAGGTTTAAAAGTTTCGGTGAAGAAATTTTCAGAAGCAGCTCCCGTGGTGACTTATTCAGCGCCCGCAGTTTCAGCGGCCCCAGCGGCTCCCGTAGCTGCAGCCCCGGCGGCACCTGTAGCAGCAGAACCTTCTGCTGACCATTACTACACGATAAAATCACCGATGGTCGGTACTTTTTACCGTGCCGCAGGACCCGATAAGGATAATTTTGTGGAGGTAGGATCTGACATCGAACCAGGAAAAACGGTTTGTATGATCGAGGCCATGAAACTTTTCAATGAGATCGACTCGGAAGTAGCCGGAAAAATTGTGAAAATTTTAGTGGAGAATGCAACACCCGTTGAATTCGACCAACCTCTTTTCTTGGTAGAAAAAGCCTAATCTATGTTTAAAAAAATACTTATTGCAAATCGTGGGGAAATAGCCCTACGTGTTATTCGTACTTGTCGGGAAATGGGCATCAAAACCGTTGCCGTTTTCTCTACAGCGGATCGTGATAGTTTGCACGTTCGTTTTGCGGATGAGGCCGTGTGTATCGGTCCGCCGCCGAGCCGACAATCCTATTTAAGTATCCCAGCCATCATTTCAGCTGCCGAGGTAACCGGCGCGGATGCGATCCATCCGGGCTATGGATTTCTGTCAGAAAATGCGGAATTTTCTCGTATTTGTGCTGAGCATGGCATTAAATTCATCGGCGCTTCAGCGGAGATGATTAATTCCATGGGAGATAAGGCGACGGCGAAAGAAACCATGAAAAAAGCAGGCGTTCCGGTTATTCCGGGTTCTGACGGGCTTTTAGACACGGTGGAAGAGGCGATTGAATTAGCGAAAATCATCAAATACCCGGTGATTATCAAGGCGACAGCCGGAGGGGGTGGACGTGGGATGCGCATCATTCGCGAGGAATCAGAATTTAGAAAATTATGGGATGATGCCAAAATGGAAGCTTCGGCGGTATTTGGCAACGACGGGATGTACATGGAGAAATTCGTAGAGGAACCGCGTCATATTGAAATTCAAGTCGTAGGCGATAAATTCGGTAAAGTATGTCACTTGTCTGAACGGGATTGTTCCATTCAGCGTCGGCACCAAAAATTATGCGAAGAAACGCCATCCCCTGCCCTAACGGATGAGTTACGGAAGAAAATGGGGGATGCGGCGATTGCGGGTGCGAGTGCGATTGGCTATGAAGGTGCGGGAACAATCGAGTTTTTGGTGGACAAAAACGGAGATTTCTACTTCATGGAAATGAACACGCGGATTCAGGTAGAACATCCGATTACTGAGGAGGTGACGGATTTTGACTTGATCAAAGAACAAATCAAAGTAGCCGCAGGGATTCCGATTTCGGGTCAAAATTACTTCCCGAAATTATTTGCGTTGGAATGCCGGATTAATGCCGAGGATCCAGCGAATGGATTCCGTCCTTCGCCAGGTAAAATCACGAATTTACACCTTCCAGGTGGTCACGGGGTGCGTATTGACTCCCACGTTTATTCAGGATATACCATTCCGCCTAATTACGATTCCATGATTGCGAAAGTGATTGTGAGTGGTCAAAGTCGGGAAGAAGTCCTTTTACGTATGAAAAGGGCACTTCAGGAATTTGTGATTGAGGGCATTAAGACGACGATTCCATTCCATATTAAGTTGATGGACGACCCTGGTTTTCAATCGGGACATTTCACAACGGCGTTCATGGATAGCTTTGATATGTCGGGATTATAGACCCATAAATGATCGATTTTGAAGGGGGAGGCGAAGGCCTCCTTTTTTATTGTATGAATTAAACAAATAATTTCAAATCTCATTTGGAAGTTAGCTTTCTAATATCTAAATTTGCACTCCCATTTTTTCGATTGAATGCCCGTTTAGTTGTAAAATAGGTCATAATCAAATCTTCGAGACGAATTCCGTAGCCTTTGAGAATTGATTCAAACAGTTAAATAATAAATAAGTGGATACTTTAAGTTACAAAACCATCTCCGCCAACAAAGCTACTGTAGAGAAAGCTTGGGTTGTGGTAGATGCTGAAAATCAAATACTTGGACGTTTGTGTTCAGAAATCGCGAAAATTATTCGTGGGAAACACAAGCCATCTTTTACACCCCACGTGGATTGTGGAGATCAAGTAATCGTGATCAATGCGGACAAAGTTCGCTTAACTGGTAAGAAAATGACTGACAAGGTGTATATCCGTCACACGGGATATCCTGGAGGTCAACGTTTTGCTACGCCTCGTGAGGTTTTGGTAAAAAATCCAAGAGGAGTTGTTGAATCAGCCGTTAAAGGTATGTTACCTAAGAATCGTTTGGGTCGTGAGTTATTCAACAACCTATTCGTTTATGCAGGTCCAACGCATCCGCATTCGGCTCAACAGCCTAAAGAAATTAAGTTTTAACGGAGTCAATTCTATATCAAATGGCAGAATTAACAAATAAAATAGGTAGAAGAAAAACGGCGATTGCTCGTATTTCAATGACCCCTGGTCAAGGCCAGATTAAAATCAATGGTCGTACATTGGCTAATTATTTCCCATCTGAAATTCTTCAGATTGTGGTGAATCAGCCTTTCGCGCTAACGAATACAGTGGGTTCTTTTGATGTAACTGCTAGCGTAGATGGTGGCGGTATCAAGGGACAAGCTGAGGCGTTACGTTTAGCTATTTCAAGAGCTCTTCAAACACAAGACTCTGAATTGCGTTCTCCTTTGAAAAAAGAAGGTTTTTTAACACGTGATCCTCGTATGGTGGAGCGTAAGAAACCAGGACGTAGAAAAGCACGTAAGAGATTCCAATTCTCAAAACGTTAATATTCGAATTGCGTGGAAAAGGCTTGTGTGTTGCCGATGCCTTTTCCACATCTTATCTAATTTTTCATTTTTAAAAACCCAAAATGGCACAATTAAGCTACAATGACCTGTTAGACGCAGGTGTTCACTTCGGTCACTTGACCCGTAAGTGGGATCCCAAAATGGCTCCATTCATCTTTATGGAGAAGAATGGTATCCACATCATCGATTTAAATAAGACAATTTCTAGCCTAGACGAAGCCGCTGCAGCGATGCGCTCTATCGTGCGTTCTGGTCGTAAAATCATGTTTGTTGCCACTAAGAAGCAAGCCCAAGAAGTGGTAACTGCCGAAGCGAGCAAATTAAATATGCCCTACGTGACGGACCGTTGGTTAGGGGGTATGTTGACAAACTTCGCGACCGTACGCAAGTCGATCAAGAAGATGTCCAGCATCGATAAAATGTTAAAAGACGAGGTTATCGTAAAAACGTTAGCAAAACGTGAGCGTTTAATGATGACCCGTGAAGAAGAAAAATTAAAGCGTGTGTTAGGTGGAATTACTGAGTTAACTCGCCTACCAGCAGCTTTATTTGTCGTAGACGTGAAGCGTGAGCACATCGCCGTTTCTGAAGCAAAAAAATTAGGTATACCTGTTTTTGCTATGTGTGACACCAACTCAAATCCAGAATTAGTGGACTACCCGATTCCGGCGAATGACGATGCGTACAAGTCGATCTCCATTATTACTGCAGCCATCGGAAAAGCCATCGAAGAAGGCTTAGCTGAAAGAAAGCAAGATAAGGATGATGCACGCGTAGCAGAGGAAGAAGAGGCAAAGCGTCTTCTTGACAATGAAGCAGAAATAGAAGCCGCTAAAGTAGCCGCTAAGTACGAAAAAGAAGCAGAACAAGAATAAATATTCAAACAATGTCAATTACAGCATCAGACGTTAACAAATTACGCCAAATGACCGGCGCAGGCATGATGGATTGCAAAAAAGCGTTGACTGAAGCAGAAGGCGACTTCGAAGCAGCCATCGATATCCTACGCAAAGCAGGTCAAAAAGTAGCTGCAAAACGTGCAGACAATGCGACCAACGAAGGTGTGGTGCTTGTTGCCATGTCTGCAGATCATTCAAACGGAAAAATCATCGCGCTAGCTTGTGAAACAGAACCTGTTTCTAAAGTGGCGGATTTCAACAATTTAGCTAGTACAATCATCGAAAAAGCTGCGGCATCGCATGCTCCTTCAGCACATGATTTATTAGCCGAGCCTTTAGCTGATGGTCGCTCTGTAGAGGGTCACATCATTGAGTTGACAGGTCGAATTGGTGAAAAAATCACCTTAGCTGCCTACGAAAACGTATCCGCAGAAAAAGTGGTTTCTTACATCCACTCGAATAACAAAATCGGTGTATTAGTTGCATTCGAAAATGTTCAAGGTGCTGATGTTATGGAAGTTGGAAAAGATATCGCCATGCAAATCACAGCCATGAAACCTGTCGCTTTAGACAAAGATGGTGTAGATTCTGAGACGATCGAACGCGAAATTGAAATCGGAAAAGATCAAGCACGTCAAGAAGGGAAACCAGAGGCGATGTTGGAGAAAATTGCCGTAGGTAAATTAGAGAAGTTCTACAAAGAGCAGACTTTATTGAACCAACAATTCGTAAAAGACTCTTCCATCACGATTCGTCAATTACTTGAGCAAACTCAAAAAGGATTAACGATTTCTTCATTCAAACGTATTTCGTTAGTCTAAGAAATTGACTCAAAACGCATAGAAAAGACTAGTCGAATGGCTAGTCTTTTTTTGTGTCAATTTTTGAAAATGCAAGACCATGCGGTTGAATTAGTCCAAGACATTTTCTAAATTGTATTAAATTTATTCGCATGTCCAAAATTGTAGTTCTAGGAGGAGGAGAAAGTGGTGTAGGTGCTGCCTTACTCGCAAAATCAAAAGGATTCGACGTGTTTTTGTCGGACCAAGGACTATTAAAAGACGCGTTCCAACAATCCTTAGCCAACAATGCCATTCGATTTGAGTCAGGCGAACATAGCCTCAACGAAATCCTTAGCGCCGACGAAATCATCATCAGCCCTGGCATCCCAGAAAAAAATGAAGTAGTCAATGCCATCAAAGCCAAAGGGATTTCTTTGATTTCTGAAATCGAATTCGCCGCACGCTATACCGACGCAAAAATCATCGCCATCACAGGTTCAAATGGAAAAACGACCACGACACTTTTGACCTATCATTTGTTGAAAGAAGCGGGCTTCAACGTAGGACTTGGCGGCAACATCGGCCAAAGTTTCGCAAAACAAGTCATGGAAAACACCTATGACTATTTTGTGCTCGAAATTTCTAGTTTTCAATTAGATCGATGCTTCTCTTTTAAACCCGATGTGGCGGTGTTATTAAACATCACACCGGACCATTTGGACCGCTACGAATACAAATTCGAAAATTATATCTTTTCCAAATTCCGGATTTTCCAAAATGCATCTGCACAGACAACCAGTATTTATTGGGCAGATGATGTGGTGATCCAACAGTATTTGGGACATATTCCTAGCACCCAAGAAAAAACGATCAGCTTTTCTCGACCCGATGCCAGCGCCAAAATTAAGGAGCATCACATCGAATTTTCAGATGGGCCATTTGATTTAACCACTGCGCCCATCCAAGGCCCACATAATGCCATTAACATGTCAGCCGCGATCTTAGCAGCTGAGGCCGTAGGAATTCCACTATCCGATATTAAAACGTATATGACAGGCTTCCAAAACGCCCCACACCGACTAGAACCTTGCGGCGATTGGAACGGAATTTCTTTTGTAAATGATTCCAAGGCCACGAATGTAGACGCCGTATTTTATGCCTTAAATAGCTTTAAAAAACCGATTATCCTCATCATGGGCGGGGTGGACAAGGGAAATGAATACGAAGTACTCGACGAATTAGTAAAAGAAAAAGTCAAAGCCTTAATTTGTTTAGGCAAAGATAATAGTAAATTGGAAAGCCATTTCGGGCCGATTTGTCCGAAGATTTTCTCCACGGATGAGCTTGAAACTGCCATCAAAAAAGGTATGGAATGGGGCGTGTCGGGGGATGTCGTTTTACTTTCACCAGCCTGTGCTAGTTTTGATTTATTTAAAAATTACGAAGATCGAGGAGATCAATTTAAAAAGGCAGTAAAACAATTATGCCATGGAAACTAGAATAACGAATTACATTAAATCGCATTTGGCAGGAGATTATCAAATCTGGTTCATCGTTTTCCTTTTAAATATTTTCGGTTTATTAATTCAATTTTCAGCGAAAGGGAAATTGAACATGAGCGGGCCATTCGACCCGATCACGAACATGCTAAAATCCATGGCCATTCTAGGCCTTTCGTTCTTTTTAATGTCTTGGTTTTCGCGGCAGAATTACATCAAAATGACCCAATTCAGTCATGTGGCTCTTATATTTTCATGGATTCTCATCGGCATTGCTCTGAAATTCGGTGAAAGCAAAGGGGGCGCGAGCCGATGGATCGAATTAGGACCGATTAGTTTCATGCCCTCTGATATGGCGAAATTATGCCTAACGGCGAGTTTGGCGAAGGACTTTTCGACCCGACAAGCCGACCAATCCTCCTACAATTGGGTCATGTTTTTTTGGCTTTTATTCAAAATCGGGATGACCTGTTTCCTTATCATGTTGTCCAATTTCTCCACGAGCATCCTAATTTTTGGAACAAGTATCGTCCTGATGTTTTTCGGTCGGGTACCCATCATGCAAATCATTTATATCGTCTCGGCGGTGTTTATGCTGGCAGTCGGGGTCGTGTTTTTTGAAGTAGGCCAAAGAGCAAAAACCGTTAAATCTAGGATCGCGAATTTTAATTCACGGATCAACGAGAAAGAAAGTAAACAATTAAATAAAAAGGGAGATGATTATCAGCTGTATCGAAGTTGGTACGCCATCGCCACTGGCGCCCTAACCCCCAAAGGTCCAGGGAAAAGCCAGCAACGCTATTTTCTTTCACAGGCCGAATCTGATTTTATTTATGCGATAATTTTGGAAGAATATGGCATCATCATCGGTCTATTTATTCCCCTGCTCTTTCTTTGGTTTATGTATCGAGGGGCTTCTGTCATTCGATTTAGCGTCAAACCCCTCGGGGGATTACTCTCGGCGGGCCTCACCTTTTCGATCGTCTTGCAAGCCTTTATCAATATGCTAGTTTCGGTGGGTGCCGGTCCGGTCACGGGTCAGCCGATGCCGATGATCTCTTCGGGAGGAACCTCTTTAATTTTTACGGCCATTAGTATAGGCTTAATTTTGTCTGTGAGTAGAGATCGTGAAATGATTGCCAAAGACTTAAAACCTGTTATTTAGTGAGTATTCAACGTATTTTAATTTCAGGAGGGGGAACAGGCGGACATATTTATCCGGCCATTGCCATCGCTTCGGCCTTACAAGAAGCCAATCCCTCGCTGGAATTTCTATTTGTAGGCGCCGAAGGGAAAATGGAAATGGAGAAAGTTCCTAAGGCGGGATTCCGGATTATTGGGCTTCCGATTGTGGGGATAAATCGCCAACACCTATGGAAAAATCTACTTTTCCCCATCAAATTACTCCGTAGTTTATCGAAGGCTTTTGCCATTTTACGGGATTTTAAACCTGATTTGGCGATCGGTGTCGGAGGATATGCATCCGGTCCCATGCTGATGGCCGCTTATGTGAAGGGCATTCCCTATGTGATACAAGAGCAAAATTCATTTGCAGGTGTTACGAATAAATTACTGAGCAAAAAAGCACAGCATATCTTCGTCGCCTACCCAGGCATGGAGAAATTTTTCCCCAAAGAAAAATTAAAATTATTTGGGAATCCTGTTCGGAAAGACCTGATTGAATCCAAAGGAAAACGAAATAAAGCCGCTACATTTTTTGGCTTAGATGCGAAAAAACCTACGGTGCTCGTCATAGGCGGGAGTCAAGGAGCGCGAAGCATTAACTTGGCTATCGAGAAGGGATTAAAGGAATTACTTGAGGTTGGAGTCCAACTCGTTTGGCAAACGGGTGTTCCTTTTGAAAATCAAGCCAAAAAAGCCGTTGCAGCACACGCACATCTTTCCTCCTACGTTTCCGCGTTTATTTATGAAATGGATTTAGCCTATGCGATGGCGGATATCGTTATTTCCCGCGCGGGCGCCTTGTCTGTTTCCGAAATATGCCTCGCTGGAAAAGCAAGTGTCCTGGTTCCCTTGCCCAATGCCTCGGAAGATCACCAAACCGAAAATGCGCTGAGTTTAGTCCGTGCACATGCCGCGATTGTCGTAAAAGATGGAGAAGCCCAAGAAATTTTACTGAAAACAGCTTTGGAAACTTTGGCCAATAAAAAACTTTTGGAAACCTTAGAAAAAGCAAGTCTAAGCTTGGGAAAACCAAAAGCCGCTCAAGAAATTGCCGCCACCCTTTTAACCTAACTATGCGCATACAAATCAGCCTTTCCGAACTAAAACATGTGTATTTCCTGGGAATTGGAGGGATTGGCATGTCGGCCATTGCCCGCTGGTTCTTACACAATGGATTTCCGGTGTCGGGCTATGATAAAACGGAAAGTCCGCTGACGCGTCAACTGGCCGCCGAAGGCATGCATATTCATTATGAAGATTCCATCGAATTAATTCCGGCCATCGCATTGGAAAACCCGGAACAATGCCTCTTTATATTTACGCCTGCCATCCCAAACACGCACCTCGGAAAACAATTTTTAGAATCTAAAGGCATCGCGCTTTGGAAAAGATCTCAAATATTAGGTTGGATTACGGAACAAATACCCACGCTAGCCGTCGCCGGAACCCATGGAAAAACGACTACCTCTTCGCTATTGGCGCATCTTCTAAAACACGCTGGTAAAAATGTGACCGCTTTTTTAGGCGGTATTACCCAAAACTACGGTACCAATTTTATCCCGAATGAGGGACCTGAAAACGTAATTTGTGTCGTTGAAGCCGATGAATACGACCGTTCCTTCCTGACCTTACACCCACAAGCCGCCGTAGTCACTTCCACCGATGCCGACCATTTAGACATCTACGGTGGCGCGGAACAAGTATTGGAATCGTTTCAATTGTTTACAGATCAAATTCAGCCCAATGGATTTTTTATTCAAAAGGCGGGTTTAAGTCTTCAATCCAAGGAAAAAAATGCCACATTTGGCATCGAAAAAGGAGATTTCCAAGCGCTTAATATCCGAATTCAGGACCATCGTATGGTGTTCGATATGCAATATCCAGGTGGCAAAATCGAGGAAATTCCGATGCGCATTCCTGGCTTTCATAATATCGAAAATGCGCTGGCCGCCAGTGCTTTGGGGATGTTTGCCGGCCTGCGTGCAGATGAAATTCATGCGGGTATTTCGACATTCAAGGGTGTGAAACGACGATTTGAATACCATTTAGAATCTGAAAACCATGTTATGATCGACGATTACGCACATCATCCGACGGAAATCGAGGCCTGTTTGCGCTCGGTAAAAGCTTTGTATCCCGGTGTTCCATTGACGGCTGTATTCCAACCGCATTTGTTTTCTCGCACTCGTGATTTCTTGGATGATTTTGGCAAAAGCCTTGGATTGGCGGATGAGGTTTATTTGTTGGACATTTATCCCGCCCGCGAATTACCGATTCCAGGCATCAGCTCGGAATTAGTGCTGGAAAAAATCCCACATGTACACAAGCAGGTTATTTCGAAGTCCGATTTGATTTTACGAATAAATGAAAAGAAACCAGCCCTTTTGGTTACGATGGGGGCGGGAGATATTGACTTAGTGTTGAATGATTTAAAAATGGCATTATCTTCGTAAATTGATTAAATGAGCACGTTGAAAAACCGAAATTTCAGGCCTTTAAAAACCATTGTTCTTTATGTGATTTTATTTTCACTGGCATTGGCGGGCATTCTATATTCGGAATGGCAATACAAGGAAATCCGTTGTACTGGAATTATTATCAAATTAGACTCGGAGAATGAAAGGCCCCTTTTGGGAAAAAATGATATTAATTTAGTGATTACGAACGAAGGCGCTGATTATTTTTTAGATAAGCCCTTGAACGAAATTTCATTGCGGAAAATCGAGCAACGTGTCAAGCGCATTCCGCTCGTTAAATCCTGCGAAGCGCATCATGATTTCAGTGGCAAGATTATCATATCGATCAAAGAATATAGCCCCGTCGCTCGAGTCCTTCGATTCACGAGCGGTGAGAGCAATCAGCGGGACCAATACGTCACGCAGGAAGGGAAATTTATTGGGACCAGCGACTTTTTTACGCCACGGACCTTGGTCGTGTCTGGCCCTTTTTTCACACAAAATAGAAGAGATTTACGTGATGCGCGAGGTAAAACCCTGATTCCATTATTTGAATTTATTAATGAGGATGATTTTTTGCGCGCCCAAATAAGTCAAATCATGGTGGCTGCTGATGGAGGTGTGATCCTAGTTCCTACTTTAGGGAAAACGAATATCGATTTCGGCTTACCGATTCACATCGAATCTAAATTTAAAAAATTGAAACTTTTCTACGAAAAAATCATCCCAAATAAAGGCTGGAATACCTATTCCTGGATTCACTTAAAATATAAGAATCAGGTAATTTGTGATTATTAGGCAATTTTCTTATTTTTAAAGATTATCCTCGAATGAGGTAAAAATTAGTTTTAAAAGATTATCAACATATGCGAAACGATTTGATCATTGGCCTTGACATTGGTAGTTCTCACGTGAGAGCTGTAGCAGGAAAGCTAAATGAAGGGAAATTAGAAATCATAGCGACTGGAAAATCAAGTACCATTGGGTATTTGTTAAACGGCGATATTGTCAATATTAATAAAACTTCCTCCGCTATTTCAGAGGCGATTAGTCAAATCGAATCCGTCATCACTGGAAAAAATAAAGATTACTTTTTCTCATCGAATTTATCGGGTAGCCACATTAATGTCCAACCATTTTCGATTTCAAAACTTCGTAAAAACCCAAACGATGCGGTTAGCGAAAAGGAAATTTTTGACCTAAATGAAGAGGCTAAAAAGGCCATTGCCGAAAAGCATCCGTGCGTAATGCACCGACTTCCTATCGGATTTACCGTTGGGAATCTACCTGAAACCATGGAACCCGTAGGGCAAATCGGGTCGAAAATTCAAGGCGATTACATGGTCGTAACGGCTAGTTTTGACAAATTCGAATTGTTTAAAAAATCCCTACGTGCTGCAGAATCTGAGCACATTAAGGGAGGAAACTTATATTTTAGTCCTTTAGCAACCTCAAGCACCGTTTTAAGTGCCGAAGAAAAAAAAGAAGGCGTCGCATTAGTGGACATCGGAAGCGGTACGACGGAGATTAGCGTATATGTCAACAAACGTTTGACACATGCCACCGTCCTCAGCTGGGGTGGCGATCGAATTACGGAAGACATTAAAATAGGCTTAGAAGTTTCTGCGGAGCATGCGGAAGCGCTCAAGGTTCGGTTCGGTTCTGCCCTACATAAGGAAATAGATATTCACGAAATCGTCATGATTCCGGGCATCGCGGGCCGTAAACCCATTCCAGTTTCCGTGAAGAATTTAGCGATCATCATCGAGGAGCGCGCCAAAGAATTAGCCGCTATCGTCCTGACCGAAATTTCCAAAGTAACCAATCCTGAAACACTGCGAGGAGGAATCGTCCTCGTGGGTGGTGGCGCACAATTACCGGATATCAGTGAATTATTTCAACGGTCGACCGACATCGATACACGCGTAGGTATTCCAAATGCCCATTCGAATCAATCTTCAATCGCCGAAGAAATCAAAGATCCATCTTATGCTACATCAATTGGTTTGGTTCAAGTGTATTTTGACCAAGTGGCAGATGTCGAAGCAGAAGGCGAATTAGTAGAAACCATGGATTCCGGTTCCGATGGAACTCAATATGCAGGGCCAACTGGCGGCGCATCCAAACCACCGGGAGTTAAAAACATTTTCAATCGAATCGTCGATACCCTGATGGGAGGCAGCGAGGAGGTTGGGGAATATTAACAAAAATGCCTGAAGAAATTCAGGCATTTTTTATTTGATTAGATACAAAGAATAAAATACGAATGTTAGCCGATTTTCTACGATAATTTTACCTAGGAAATCCTAAGAGTTCATTTTCCCCACGGCGCAACTCACATATGATTTTGCTTGGTTCAGTAAGCTATTTTTTCCTTTTTCAGGATAGCCTAAGAAATTTAATTTTTTGATGACTTCCTCGCGATTTATACGAGTTCCCCCTAGAGTAATGTGCTCCGTTTCTAAATCGATTTTCACCGTCTTCACACCAGTCAAAGCCAACATCGAAGTCTTAATGGTGGACATACATCCACTACATTTTATATTCTCCACAAAAAATTCTTCTGATTTCATTTTGCTTTTTGTTTTAGATATCTAAACTACCAACAAAAAGAAATGAATGATGTGACGAATGTCACCATAAGGCTATTTCGTGTCGAAAATCATCTTTTCGATCAACTGAATGATTATATGTATCACCTTGATATGAATCTCTTGAATCCGATCCGCAAAACCAAAATGATCCACTCGGATTTCAATCGCTCCAGCATTAGCCAAAGCCCCCCCATCTTTTCCGGTCAATAAAATAACCTGCATTCCCTTGGCTTTAGCTGCTTTAACCGCTTCAAGAATATTTGCTGAATTCCCGGAAGTTGAAATACCCAATAACACATCGCCTTCATTTCCTAACCCTTCGATAAACCGAGAATAAATAAAATTATAGCCAAAATCATTGCTCACGCAGGTAATGTGTGATGGATCAGAAATAGCCATGGCGGCTAAAGCGGGTCTATTTTCCCGATAACGCCCGGACAACTCCTCCGCAAAATGCATCGCATCACAATGACTTCCGCCATTTCCACAGGAAAGGATTTTTTTGCCTTGTTGGAGCGCCCCAGCCATACATTCCGCCGCAGCTTGAATGGCTTCGATTTTACTCGGATCCGATAAGAACTGGGTTAAAACTTGTTGGGATTCCGCTAAGGACTGTTCGATAATTGCTTTCACGATCGCTATTTTTTTATCAAATATACAAATCTTAAAAATCTCCTCCGGCACCCCCACCCCCAAAGTCGCCTCCGCCAAATCCGCCGAAACTAGATCCCCCATCGCCTAATCCACGACCATAATCGCCGCCTCCCAAGAAAATCGGTGGAAAAAACATACCGCCTCCACCGCGAGAACCTGGACCAGAACCACCCCCTCGGTTACGAATGGCTTTGATAATACTGATAATGACAAACGCGAAAAAAATGATAAAAACCAACGGAATTCCACCGGGTTCTTCATCTGGATCGGCTTTAAATTGACCACTGGCGCGTTGCATCATTTCCGTCGTCGCCGCATCCAAGCCGCCATAATAATCGCCGCCTTTCAGGGAAGGCTTTAAAATCCGGTTGATAATCCGCTTGCAAATCGCATCGGGTAAAACATCCTCGATTCCGCGACCGGTCACAATTCTTATTTTGCGATCCTGAACCGCCACGAGAATGACAACTCCATTATTTTTATCTTTTTGACCCACTCCCCAGGTTTTACCGATTTCGATCGCATAATCATAAGGATCACGATTGCCGGTGCTGGGAACTAAGACAATGGCAAATTGGGTCGACGTGGAATCCGCATACCCACGCAGTTTTTGTTCTAAGGATTCTCGTTCTTCAGGTTTTAACACCGAAGAAGCGTCCAGCACATAGCCATTCGGCTTGGCGGGAATATCCTGCGCGAAGGCCGGAATAAATATCCCAAGCAGACACCCAATAAGAATACTGGCAAATTTGTATTTCATATGCTTAAGCCCCAAAGGACAATTCATCCGTGAGCTCATTCAAATCATCTTTTTGATAAGGAAAAACGGTAGCCAAGACTTCACCGATCCGTCGAACCCCATGAGAAAGTCCAAACCCGATTTCTTGTTTCGCTAAAAAAGGCCGCATCTCATCCCTGATCGTCTCCCAAAATTCAGCAGGCACATTCGCATCGATTCCCTTATCTCCTAAAATCGCAAACTTACGATCTTTGACCGCTAAATAGACCAGAACCCCATTTTGCAAATCCGTCTGATGCATGCCTAAATCAAAAAAGAGCACCTGCGCGCGTTGCACAGGATGCCCTTCACAATGACTTTCAATATGCACTCGAATCTCCCCAGAGGTCTTTAATTCAGCCTCTTGGATTGCTTGCAAAATCTGCGCTTGTTGGTCTTCAGCGATATGCATTATTTCTTCTCGTCGAAATTAACTTCTGGCGCTTTTTCAGATCCTGCCTCAGCTTGGAAAAAGCCTTTTTCGGTAAATCCGGAGAACGATGCAATTAAATTATTTGGAAATGTAACGACCAAGGAATTAAATCCTTTCACCGCCTCATTAAAACGATCACGCTCTTCTTTGATCCGATTTTCCGTGCCTTCTAATTGGGCTTGTAGTTCTGAGAAATTCTCCGTTGCTTTTAATTGTGGATAATTTTCAGCCACCACCATCAAACGAGAAAGGGCTCCACCTAAGGAAGACTGCGCTGCTTGGTATTTTTGAAGATTTTCAGGACTTAAATCTTTCGAATCTAATTTCATTTGCGTAGCACTCGCACGCGCTTCGATGACAGCGGTTAAAGTTGATTTCTCAAAATTAGCCACACCTTGTACCGTTTTTACGAGGTTAGGAATTAAATCAGCTCTTCGTTGGTACGCACTTTGCACATTAGCCCAGGAGGCTTTCACTTCTTGGTCGCTCGTCGCCATGCCGTTTCGAGATCCCACGCCCCAGAAAATAATAAGGGCAACCACACCTAATGCAATCCAAAGTTTCTTGTTCATTTGATTTAAATTTAAGGTTTTTAGCTTCGCAAAGGTAGACATATTTTAAAATGTCCTTCGCATATTTCCATCAAAATCATTTTTTGATGTTAAAGGTTCCAAATCCATGATGAATATTATTTTTGTGCCAAAATCATGCGATCCTTTCCAAAAAAATCAGGATATAAGGTAACGGTGGAAAAGCCTTTTTGAATCAGCAATCCCCTGGTTTCCTCTCCAAATGCCTGATTAATTTCTAAGGCCAAATAGCCCCCCGCGCACAAGCGCTCCATCCCAAATTCAGCCAAAGCCCCATAAAATTTTAAAGGATCCTCATCCGGCACAAACAAGGCCACCTGTGGCTCAAAATCCAAGACATGAGAATGCATGTCCAGCTTTTCTTTTTCCATCACATAAGGAGGATTGGAAACAATCAGGTCCCATTGGCCGTGACTTTGAGGCCAAGAAAAAAGATCTTGTTGGCAAAATTCCACCCGCGCCCCCAATGCCTGCGCATTCTGCGATGCGGTCAAAATAGCCTCCGAGGAAACATCCCAAGCGCTCAGCTCCGCCCCCGTGGCTAAGGCAATAGAAATGGCGATGCAACCCGAACCTGTTCCTACATCCAAAACTTTCGAATCCGGCCGGATCATTGGAATGATTTTTAAGACCAATTCTTCCGTCTCAGGACGAGGGATTAAGGTAGATGGATTCAAGGCAAAAAGTCGGTCCAGAAAAAATCCAGCGCCCATGACATATTGTAAGGGTTCGCCGGAGGACATTCGATGGAGACGCGAAGCCCAATCAGCCAAAGACTCAACCTCTTTTCCTAAAACCACATCAGAAGCCGATAGGCCAAAACCTATGTCTAGGCAGCGAAAGGCGATGGCTTTGCGTTCTTGGGTCGAATACTGATCACCCAAAGCCATTAGGATTTGTTCAAAAAGAAGGGAGGATGAAATTTTTGTCATTTGAATAGAATCAAGCAAATTTAGGACTATTTTTTTGATGGAGTTTACATAAAATCCCTATATTTGAGATTCTAAACAATTACCTATGAATATAAATCGAAGAGAGGCGGTCCAACGGGTCGCTGCACTCATGGGAGGCATGATTTCTGCCCCTGCTATGGCTGGCATTATGGGCCAAAAAACAAATCAAGGCACATTCGTTTCTTTTTCAGCCGAACAAGTGGACCTCATCGTCGCCATCGCCGATGTGATCATTCCTTCCACGAAAACTCCGGGTGCCAAAGCTGCCGGTGCTGAAAAATACATCATTAATGTGGTTCAAGATTGCTATACGAAAGCAGAACAAGAAACTTTTTATGCGGGTTTGGTGAAATTGGACGCGGATTGCAAAGCCAAAACGAGCAAAGGTTTCGTTCAGGCTACGGAGGTTCAGAAAAAAGAGGCATTGACCGCTTGCATGTTAGAAGGCGATATGGCCAGAAAAACTAAAAAAGGTCTTATTCCTTTCTTCTTTATGATGAAAGAGCTCGCAACGGTGGGTTATTTCACTTCGAAAATAGGCGCCACGGAGGCCTTGGATTACCTCCCGATTCCAGGGAAATTTGATGGATGTATGCCTTTGGATCCGAAACAAAAAACTTGGGCTTTATAATTTACTTGAACTATTTGACCAATGAATTTAAATATAGACGCTATAAAATCGATTACCTATGACGCCATTGTCGTAGGATCAGGTGTTTCTGGAGGCTATGCCGCCAAAGAATTAACCGAAAAAGGAATGCGCACCTTAGTCTTAGACCGGGGCAAGCAAATGGAACATATTACTGGCTACGAGCCGAGTTATAAAGATCCTTGGGATTTCAAATACAATGGTTTATTGACCCAAGAACAAAAGGCCACTCACCCAAAACTTTCCCGCGATTATCCATACAATGAGATGACCGAGAAGTATTGGATGAACGATTCCGATGCCTTATACAAAGAAGAAAAACGCTTCGACTGGTTCAGGCCAAATATCGTGGGAGGAAAATCCATCATGTGGGGCCGCCAAACCTATCGCTTAAGTGATTTGGATTTTGAGGCGAATGTAAAAGATGGCATCGC
>CAIVPF010000104.1 GCA_903907745.1 uncultured Cytophagaceae bacterium
AAAAACCAGTTTGCCTTTTGAGGGCATCGACGAAGTGGTGGTCAATACCCTGAACGATATTCAAGAAAAAATATACAAAAAGGCCTTTCTATTTCGCCAAGAAAACACCCATGAAGTTAATACTTGGGATGAATTCACAAGTAAAATCGAAGCAGGTGGATTTCTTTCTGCCCACTGGGATGGCAGCTCGGAGACCGAAGAAAAAATCAAGGAATTAACCAAAGCGACCATCCGCTGTATTCCTTTGGATGCCAAAGAAGAAGCCGGAACCTGTATTCTATCAGGAAATCCTTCTACCAAACGTGTGATTTTTGCACGGGCGTATTAACTCGGTATTCCGCCTTAATACCCACATATGGATAGCAAAAAAAATGCCGCTCTTAAACAGCGGCTTTTTTTTACATAATCGTTTTTAAGACGTCGACCACTCGATCTATTTCTTCTCGGGTATTGTTTTTGGAAAAGGAAAAACGAACCGCCGCACCTTTTGCCTGCGGATTTAAAGCTGTTAGCACATGTGATCCCACGGAAGTTCCACTCGAACAGGCGCTTCCACCTGAGGCAGAAATTTTCTCGATGTCTAATTTAAATAGCAACATATCCCCATCCGAAATAGTTGGAAAACGTACATTTAAGACTTTATAGAGACTATTTTCCACCTCGCCGGACCGACCATTAAATTCAATGCCCGGAAAACAAGAGGTCAATTGATCAATAAAATAGGATTTAATTCCTTTGACATGCGCCTCATGCTCGGCCATGTGTTCATAGGCCAGCGATAAAGCTTTCGCAATACCCACCATGCCATATACATTTTCAGTACCTCCGCGTTGATTACGTTCTTGCGCTCCTCCATGCATGAGGGGACTAAAAGCTGCCCCTGATTTGGCATATAAAAATCCGATGCCCTTAGGTCCATGGAATTTATGGCCGGCGCCAACCAAAAAATGCACCGGCAAAACCTGCGTGTCATGTTTGAAATGGCCCATGGTTTGCACCGTGTCAGAATGAAAAAGCGCTCCATATTGTTCACACAAATTCCCCACCGCATAAAGGTTTAGTAAATTTCCAATTTCATTATTGCCATGCATTAAACTAACCAGGGCTTTCGGCGAAGAAGCCAATAAGTTTTCCAAATGCGCTACATCCACATCACCCATCGCATTGACCTGCACGAATTTCAGGTCCACCATGCCCAATTGATGCCAATATTCCGCCGTATGCAACACCGCATGATGCTCCAAAGGCGAGGTGATGATCGTTTTAATTCCTCCATGCAGCACGGCAGATTGAATCACCGTATTATCCGCCTCCGTACCTCCCGAGGTAAAAAAGATTTCAGAAGGAGCCGCGTTTAAAAGACTAGCGATGGTTTTACGGGCTTTTTCCACAACCACTTTGGCCTTTCTGCCATGGGAGTGTATCGACGAGGGATTTGCCGTAAAGTCCTCAAAATAAGGCTGCATTTCCTGCCAAACCAAGGGGTCGACAGGGGTGGTAGCGGCATTATCTAAATAAATGGGTGTTTTAGCTGATGAAGTCATGTATTATTTTTTGTTCGCAATTTCCTGAATCACCTGCATTATTTGCTGGGCTAGGGCATTCGCATCTTCTTCACTCGGCGCTTCCGAATAAATACGAATGATCGGCTCGGTATTGGATTTACGAAGATGAACCCAGCGGTCGGAGAAGTCTATTTTCACCCCGTCGATCGTATTCACATGCTCATTTTGGTATTGCTTGGCCACCGTCGCCAAAATCAAATCCACATTCAAATCCGCAGATAATTCAATTTTATTTTTCGACATCACATAGGACGGATAGGTCGCACGCAATTCCGAGATTTTGATGCCTTTTTGGGCCAAATGACTTAAAAATAAACCGATTCCCACCAAAGCATCCCGGCCATAATGGGATTCAGGAAAGATGACGCCTCCATTTCCTTCGCCGCCGATAATGGCCTTTTGCGCCTTCATTTGATTCACCACATTCACCTCGCCTACGGCTGCCGCAAAATAACTTCCTCCCCCCTTCACGGTCACATCTTTTAAGGCACGTGTCGAAGATAAATTTGAAACGGTATTTCCCGCTTGCTTCGACAAAACATATTCCGCCACGGCCACCAAGGTATATTCCTCCCCAAACGGCGTTCCATCTTCTGAAATAAAACATAAACGATCCACATCCGGATCCACGACAATCCCTAAGTCGTAATTCCCAGCCTTCATTTTTTCAATCATGGCCGTGAGATTTTCCGGCAATGGCTCAGGATTATGAGCAAAATGACCGGTAGGCTCCCCAAAAATCACATCCACTTGATGCACCCCCAAAGCCTTCAATAAATCAGGGACCACGATTCCTCCGGTAGAATTCACCGCATCCACCAAAACCTTAAAATTCGCTTTTTCAATACTGGCTTGGTCTACCCAAGGAAGGCCTAAAACATGATCTATGTGCTTTGTTAAAAATGTATCATCTTCGATAAGTTGGCCTAAATTTTCAACGCTAGTAAATGAAAAATCCTGATTTTCAGCGATTTCCAACAAGTCCTTCCCATCCGCATCGGATATAAATTCACCTAGGTGATTTAATAATTTCAATGCGTTCCACTGCGCCGGATTATGGCTAGCCGTGATGATAATCCCGCCGGCAGCCTGGGTCCAAGGGACGGCTAATTCGACCGTAGGGGTCGTAGACAATCCAATATCCAAGACGTCCCAACCCAAGCCGATCAATGTATTGGCTACCAAGGAGTTGACCATCGCACCAGAAATACGGGCATCTCGACCCAAAACAATGGAATTTGAGCTATGCCCTTGTTTTTTTAACCAGGTGCCATAGGCCGCTGCAAAGGTCACGACGTCGATTGGACTCAAGCCCTCGCCAGGCTTTCCCCCAATGGTACCACGAATTCCGGAGATGGATTTAATTAATGCCAATGTGAATGGATTTTAAATTATCAAAAATACAGGATGTAAAATTACGGAAAAATACTTATTTTAGAGGTAATTTCTAAACCATATTAAACGGCATGAATTCAAATAGACTTACTGAAATCCTTCGTCTGATAAAGCAAGTCAAAATAGCCATTATTGGGGATTTTGCAGTTGATTTTTATTTCCAACAAAACAAAAATACCTCCGAAATTTCCGTAGAAACAGGAAAAATTGTCCATTGGGGCGCTAGTCCAAAAGGCTATTTAGGTGGAGCCGGAAATGTGGCTAAAAACCTTGCGCACTTAGGTGTTCAGGTTCATGCCTATGGGGCGATTGGAGAAGATTTATTTGGTCGGGAAATGCTCCATCAATGTGCGATTCTCGGTATAAAAACAGATCATATAGGGATGCATGCCGATATGGACACCCCCACCTATTCCAAACCCATGATGGATTCGGTCGAAGATCATCGCATTGATTTTGGCACTCAGAATAATAGGTTCTCAGATAAATCGGAGTATTTAATTGATCAATTAAGCGAGCAAATCCAACAGGTCGACTGGATCGTCGTGAATGAACAATTTCAAAATCCCTTATTAAGTGCAAAGAGCATCGAGCGCTTACAAAGCGAGATTCGAAAAGCGAATAAACCCGCATTAGCTGATTTACGTTCCTTGGGTTCTGTGGCCTCGCAAATTCCGATTAAGGTCAATGAACATGAATTATCTCATATATTAAGCATTTCAGAATCTGAGATTAAAAACCAAGCACCCCATTTTTCACACATTCAATCCTGGGTTCAAGCACGAAAAGTTCCCGCCTTAGTCACCTTGGGCGACTTGGGGATGGTCTATGCAGATGAGCATGAGATCCATTGGGAAAAGGCCATTGCCCCCAAAGGAGAAATTGATACCGTGGGTGCAGGCGATATGATTGTGGCTGCATTTTCTTCAGCCCGTGCGGCCGGAGCAAGCATCGCAGAAAGCTGCGCATTTGCGACGCTTTGCGCACACATATCCATTCATAAATTAGGCGAAACGGGCTCTGCAAGTCCTTCCGAAATAGAACAACTAAACCTTTTAATTGCATGAACAAAGAAGAAATCATCTCAATGCGAGAAGAAATTAAGTCCTATACCGAATCCCATTTATTACCTTTTTGGGCCAAGCGAACCATGGACAAAAGCTATGGTGGATTCATCACACACTACAATGAATTTGGGGAAGATTCTGGACAGGATGAAAAGTCATTGATTGCACAATCTAGATCTGTTTTTACGTATTCTCAGGCATATCGACATGGATTTGGGGGACCTATCATGAAAGAAATGGCCGAACATGGTGTTAGGTTCATGTTAGACAACATGTGGGATCATGAAAATGAGGGGTTTTACTGGATGATGAATCGCAAAGGGGAGGCGACCAACAAACAAAAAATCGGCTATGGCCACAGTTTTGCCATCTATAGTTTGAGCGAATATACCTTGGCAACCGGCGATCCGATCGGCCTTGAATATGCCGAAAAATGTTTTGATTTATTGCAAAAATATGCCGTAGATACCAATTTAGGGGGATATTGGGAATTCTTTTCTGAGGATTGGAAGTTGATGGGACCAGGTTCTCCGGGCGGAGATCGCAAAACCTTAGATGTGCACATGCACTTAATGGAGGCATTTACGACTTTATATGAAGCGAGTGGCAAGGAATTACATCGTCGGAAATTGAAAGAATCCATCGATATTTTGATTCAAAAAGTGATGCATGCGACGACGGGAACTGGAATTCCTCAGTTCTGGGCAGATTGGTCAGTGGCGCCACAAATTAAATTTGACATCGTCTGGGGATGGGATCGTTTTGCGGAAGGGGGCCAAAAAGCCTCCGCCGTGGATAATACTTCCTATGGACATAATTCGGAATTTGGTTGGTTGCTTATGCATGCGCTTCGCGTGGGGGGATTTGATGTGGAGGAATATCGGGTCAATTTGGAAAAAGCTTTTTACCATTCGATGAATTATGGTGTCGACTGGGAATTCGGAGGGGTGTTTGTGGAGGGATCACATGAGGGAGAGGTATATGATCGGGAAAAGGAATTTTGGCAACAAGCGGAAATGTTGATCGGTATGGTCGATGCCTATTTACTAACCAAAGACGAGAAATTCTTGGCCGCACATAAGCAAGTCCATCGCTTTGTGTTTGATAAGATGATTAATTACAATACGGGCGAATGGTGGCCATTGATGACCCGCGAGGGTGAGCCCATCTGGCGACATATGGCGACATCTTGGAAAATAAATTACCATAATGTGCGTTCGATGATTTTATCCTATGAAAAATTAGGGGATGCATTGCAGACTCTTTAAGCGCTTGAAAATGAAAGCTATCTTTGGAATTGTTTTGCTCATGTTCGTCTATCAGGCGAAGGCACAACATGAACTGATTGGTATTTTGGATCATTATTTTGGAAAAACACTTTCGTCGGGCAGCCAACTGGAAACCGCCCAGCGCAGTTTTTTTCTGCGGAATGATTCCTTATTTATCTGTTTTCGGGACCCAACGGATTTATTTAGCAAAGCAGAATACCGAGACACCAATGCGATTCCATTGTATGCCTTGCAAGAATTAAAAATGAGTCAAGGAAAAAGCGCCCAAGGCAAAATAGGGATAGGATTGCAATTCATTCCGCGATTCATTGAACCTGGTTTTCAAAAAGATACGAATAAGACCAATGGGGCGATTGGCACTGTGAAGTCGGAGCGTTTAAATCAAGTCGCTGCTGGGACATTAAATCAAAAACTAACGGGCCAGGTGGCGGGTGTTACGGTGAGTAATGACAATTCGCCGGGTGGCGCGGCGATGGTGCGGATTCGGGGTTTTGGGTCGATTAATGCGAATAGTCCGCTCTATGTGGTGGATGATGTGCCAGTCACGAATATCAATACGATTAATCCGAGTGATATCGAGTCAGTTACCGTGCTGAAAGACCCATCCACCACGGCTATTTATGGGGTTCGGGGAGCGAATGGCGTGGTGGTGATTAAAACGAAAAAAGGAGGGGTGTCCACCTTTGTGGTACCTGATGAAATAAAAAATCAAAAGCCCTTGAATTTCACTTTGTGGACCTATGGGAATTTAGCGAGGGAGTTTAAGAAGAAAAATGTGTTAGAGGAACTAAAGAAAATGCTAACGCCACAATAAAAAAAGTCCTCACGATGTGAGGACTTTTAATCTATCCAGTTGACCTACTAGGATTCGAACCTAGAAAACCAGAACCAAAAACTGGTGTGTTACCTTTACACCATAGGTCAATACTAAATCGAGTGCAAAAATAGGGGCTTGGGGGTTAATTAACAAGCAATGAATCAAAATAATTGAATTATTTATTCATTCAAATAGTCAAGCCCTCAAAATCAGCCAACTAGCTCCATGGAAGAAACCAAAGCCTCCGCATGAATTTTACGAACTAAGCCTTGTAATACTTTCCCAGGACCACATTCGATGAATTCCGTCGCACCTGCCGCCACCATAGCCTCCACGGATTGGGTCCAGCGAACGGCGCCAGTCAACTGCAATATTAAATTCGCTTTAATCTCCCCTTCATCTTGCGATGCCCGAGCATTTACGTTTTGAAAAATAGGACAAATAGGCTTATTGATTTTCGTCGCTTCGATCGCCGCAGCTAATTCTATGCGCGCAGGCTCCATAAAGGGCGAATGAAAAGCTCCTCCTACGGGCAATGGAAGTACACGCTTCGCACCTGCTTCTTTTAATTTTTCACTTGCCGCCTCGATGCCGGCCAAACTACCTGAAATGACCACTTGGCCCGGGCAATTATAATTCGCCGCTACCACTTGGCCACCAAATTCCGCACAAATCGCCTCGATTTGCGCATCCGCCAAACCCAAAACTGCGGCCATGGTACTTGGCTCTAATTCACAGGCTTTTTGCATGGCCATCGCTCGCTGATATACCAAAGACAGTCCATCTTGCCAAGTCAAACCACCTGCCGAAACCAAGGCCGAAAACTCGCCTAAGGAATGCCCCGCGACCATCGCTGGTTGAAAGGAAGCACCTAATTTGGCGATTAATACGGAATGCAAATAAATGGCTGGCTGGGTTACCTTCGTTTGTTTTAACTCCTCATCCGTTCCCTCAAACATGATTTTCGACAATGAAAATCCTACTTGTTGGTCCGCCTCTTCAAACACCTCCCGAGCTAAGGCGTACTTATCGTATAAATCCTTCGCCATTCCTGGAAATTGAGAACCTTGGCCGGGAAAAACATATGCTTTCATTTCGATTATTTTTATTTAAATTTGATATAGCTTTTTGTAAACACAAATATAGGCCAAAAACCCTTTTAAATGGTAGCATGCAGACATTGAGTTTTTCAAAATTCCTTTTTTTACTCCTAATCATAAGTGTTTTTATGTTTAGCGCCTGCAAACCCCAAGAAGTTATAAATCCAATTAACGAATCGATCAAAGCCCATATTCGATTAAATGCAGATAGTTGCCGCAGTTTTATTCAGCGGGACAATGCAAACGAAGGAGAGGTTTATATCTATGGCCAGGCCGATAAAGCCTTCACGGACGCCAAGGTTAAATTCATCAATGCCTTAGGCGGCAGCGAATCCGTCTGGTTTACGCTTCAATCCACGAGTACCGGAATTTTTAAGGGTAAATTTAAACTACAAGGGGGTGGCTATTACCCCGTGCTTCAATTATCCAAAGACAATGTCCTAATTACGGACTCAACCATCCAGAAATCCTTTAATGTCGGCGAAGTTTTCGCCCTAATCGGCCATTCGATGGCAGAAGGCCAACAACCTTATTTTCTAGATGATTTCGACCAAAAATGGTGCGACATCGTAAAATGGGATTTTCCGGGATCTAACAATGCATTTTGGGGCCGACTAGCCGACAAACTTAAAGGCCGATTAAAAGTACCCATCCGTATCTACAACACCGCTAATGGTGGAAGTACATCTGAATATTATGGGAAATCAGCCTATGGGTTGGAATTTCAAAGTACCATTTATAACTGGCGAAAAAATGAACCCTTTAGCTTTTTCGAAGGACGATTAAAAAATGATTTTGTAAAATCAGGCCTTCGTGCTGTGCTCGTCATGCATGGTGAAAATGATTTACCACTCCCTGAGGATAAAATCGTAGAATATACTCGAATGTATATCACAAGAACTCGAGAACTCCTTCAAAACCCAAGCCTTACCTTCGTCATTTCAAAATGCAATCCCGGAGGAACTTCCCCCAACGAACTCAAAGTAAGAGCCGCCCAAAAGCGCATGCTAAACGAAATCGATTATACCTACCTAGGCGCGAATTTGGAGAAAATTACCGGAGCTGGTTACCGCTGGGATGGAACTCATTTTAATTTTGCAGGTTTAGAAGAAGCAGCAAACCAATGGGATATCGCCCTAAATGGCGACTTTTTCGCCAAAGCTAAACCCTATCTTTCTGCACGTTAATCGAACATGCCCTATTCCAAAAATAGCGATTAGTCGCCACCCAATCATACGATCGATCCAATAAAGCCTTGGGTAAAATAAAGATGAGACGCAAAGGCTGATATACAAAACGAATATCTCGGAAAATTAAAGCTATCGCCTCCGACTTGATATAAACCTGAGAACCCTGTACTGATTTAATGCTATCAATCGCCCAATTGGAGGAGGGAATTTCCTTTTCTAGCGCGTTCACCAGTGGATCGCTTTGAAACAAAATGGTCATATCTTGACGAACCATTTTTCGTAAAAGACGCGCTGAAAATTGACAAAATTGGCAATCCCCATCTATCACGACGATTAGCTCGCTCATTTGACGAGTTCGACCCAACCCTTCAAGGTCTTCGTTTTTAATGCCGTATTCACCACATCAAAAGCCACATCGCAGGTATAAAAATAGGTAGAAGGCGCCATCATATTTCCATTCATATCCTTGCCATTCCATCCGAACCCAGCGATATCCCCCTTGTATTCATACACTAATTGCCCATTCCTATCCACAATTTTACAGATCACCTGCGTCACAAAACGAGGGCAACGCATCGCCAAAAACACATCATTTTTCCCGTCAGCATTTGGACTAAATATATTCGGTAATTCAAAGGACGGACAATTATCCTGACAGAAGATTTCACTTTTAGCCGATTCCTTGCCTAATTGGCTCACCGCCGTCACATAATAACAACCGATAAAGGAGTCTACTTTTTTATGTACATATTTCAATGCGTTCACTTCCCCTACCATCTTGAAATTAGTCCCATCTTTGGAATAATACACCCGGAAACTCGCCAAACTCTGGTCGCAATTTCCGCTCAATGTAGGAACCCAAGTCAGCGAATTATCAAAGCTCGTCCAATTACACGATGGCTCCTTATCCAAACTCTCACAGGCCAAAGGCACCAAGGTCAATTTAGGCGCACATGGATTCACATCCGATTGAGGTTTCACACAAACCGTTTGCGAGGAATTCAACAAGGCTAATGCCGGTAAACCCTCTCCATAGGTCCCCAACGTTTCCACATAATAACAATAAGTCGAATCCGGTGAAATGGCCACATCGAACTTCCCATCCTTCGTATAAAAATCAGTTCCCTGATCCGTAAACGTATAGGAATTCGCCCCTGCCACAGAAACCTCGGAGATTTGATTGAATTTCCCAGAACCCCTCGGGCTTTCTCGATACACGCGATGCACCTGGTAATCATTCGACCAAGGCACATTCGCCGTCCAAGCTAATTTCACCGATTTCACCGCCGCTTGCCCCTGTAAAACCACCGAGCTGGCCGGACTTGGCGCATCCAATAATTTAAATTGCTTATTCAGGGTATAATAAAAATCCACCTTATAGCGATACGCATTCGATGCCGTATTTAAACCCTTGTCGGTCATGGAGGTATCTTTGGCGATCGGAAGGCCCGTTTGAACAAAATTATTCCCATTCAATCCATCCGCGCGGTTTACAATATATTGATAAGGACCCGGATAAATCAAAGTATCTAATTTCAAAGGACGCGTCCATCGAACAAACAATTCCCCGGCAGTCGCATCTGTTTTACGCACGGACACATTCGTCATTAAGGGCGCTGAAGTCGGAATAAACACACAAGCCGACTCAGACATCGGGCTGAAATCCTCGCTTCCTTTACTATTCGTAAAAACCACCACCAGGACATAGGTATAATTTGAATTTTTCAACAAACCCGCATCTTCATAGGCCGTCTTTGTAATATCTACCCGAGCTATTTCCGTAAAACCCGGTAAACTCATACCCGTTTGACAAAGTTTATTGACAGCCGGAGTACATGCGCCTTGTTTGCGATAAATAATGATTTTGGCACCTGCCAAGGCACATGGATAGGCATTCCATGTAAGGGAAGCTTTATTTCCTTCGGTCACAATGCTGGCCTTCAATCCTTTGATGGCCGGAGCGATTACGCGAACTTTCCAAATTTTACTATCGACCAATTTCAGGCCTCCGCCAACGGTTATCGGTGGATTATCCTCCACCTTAAAGAAAATATCGTAGGGTTCCTTGCGGATATGTTGGCATGCCGTCTGCCACTTAAAATAGCCATAAGCGGGCGAGGTGACTTGTTTCGGGCTCGTCGAGAAAGTAGCATAAGGCTGCTTAATCGCATAAACGGTATCGATCGCATACACATTTCCGGAACTATAAATCGTCAAAGGATCGATCCGACCGGTTTTGGAAGCTACATCGACCGCTGAAATCGTTTCCATCAGGTAGGCCCCCGCCTGCACGCAGACATCCGGAGGAATCGTTAACTTAGGTCCTTTATTATCCACATCCTTCACCTCAATCTGCATATCGCGAACCGTCTCTGAGATTTTCACTCCATTTCGCCACTCTTCTATAATGAAGGCGCAGTTATATAATCCTATTTCCTGAGGCGAATCCCAAATCAAATCCCCGCTCAATGGGTTAATCGTAAAACTTGAGGGAAGCGCAGAAACCTCATTGGGCTGTCGAAATCCTGGGGCGATCGTACCCCGGCTCGAAGGCGAGCAGGTCTCAAAATCTCCCGTGCGGGAACTCGATAAACGATAAGCCAAACTATCCCCTTCCGCATCCACTGCATTCGCATTATGGATGAAAGGCTGCCCGATCACGGCTGTTAAATCCACGGCAGGATTTAATAAAAGCGGTGTGGAATTTTGACCTAAACCAGAATTAATCGAAAAAATGGTTTCTACATAAAAAGGCACCTCCACCGAGCGCGTGATGTTTCGCACATTATCATTCCGATTTGGAATAGCTACCGAAACCTTGTAAAAGAGCGCAGGAGCCGGATAGGTATATTCAATTTTGTAGAGGTTTTTCATGGTACCATTCCCGATGTCTACCGGTGTACCACAACAGCGCTTCGCCTTATAGATCGATGTCCCATCCCCAAAACAAAAATTAACCTCTGTCTGATCCTGATTCGCGCGGTTGTTTTCCGTGTAGGTCGTCAGCGTAAATTCGTAGGTTAAGGTTTTATCGGAAATACGCTTCACCGTAATCTCTCCACCTTTTAAGTGAGTCGCCTCGGCGGCAAAAAAGCCTAGCAAAAATAAGAGCAGCGAAAAGTAAAATTTCTTTAAAAACATAAAACCTAGAAGTGAATAGGAAAGTTAATAAGGGGAATCGAATAAATTAAAAAAAATGGATTTTTTAATCGATTAATTTGATAGACCCGTGATTGAATTGTAGTTTTGAGGGCTAAATTTTAAACGATTAGCAATTTTACCTTTTTTAAATCATTTTATTTATGGCCTGGTTAGCAAAATCACTTAATTCATCACTCGGGAAAAAGCTCCTGATGGCCATCACTGGCCTCTTTTTGATTAGCTTTTTAATTATCCATTGCGGATTAAATGCCACGATCTTTTTGAACGATGGCGGAAAGTCATTTAACGAGGGCGCTGAGTTTATGGGAACCAACCCAATCATCCGTACGATGGAGATTGTTTTATTTGGCGGTTTATTGCTACATATCTTTGACGGACTTCGCCTTTGGTTAGACAATAAGAAAAAACGTCCGGTGGTATACGCGGTGGTGGATGGTGCGGCCAATAGTAAATGGTATTCCCGTTCCATGGGTTTATTAGGAACCTTATTATTATTGTTCCTAATCATTCACTTAAAGCATTTTTGGTATTTTTCACGCCTGACCAATGGCCTAGAATCACATAGCCTATTCGCTGAAATGCAAGCCGTTTTCACGAACCCTTTCGTGGTCCTTGTTTATGTTTTAGGTTGTATCTCCTTGGGATATCATTTATTACATGGTTTTCAAAGTGCTTTCCAAACCATGGGATGGAACCATCCTAAATATACACCGACGATCAAAACAATCGGTGCTATTTACGCCATCGTGATTTCAGCGGTTTTCGCCGCGATGCCGATTGCCTTTTATTTTAATTTGATTCATTAATATCAGCCGATAAGAAATTATGACAAAAATAGAC
>CAIVPF010000105.1 GCA_903907745.1 uncultured Cytophagaceae bacterium
GATACAGCGCTATATTGCGAATTTAGGCCATGGTGTTTATCCGGATATTCATCCAGATAAAGTCCAATGTTTCGTGGATACGGTTCAAGGGTACCAAGAATAAAAAAAGCCAACCGATTACAGTTGGCTTTTTGTTTCAATCCTTAATAATTTTAAATTGACGATTCAGTGATTATTGTGAAAAATGTTTAAGTTTTTATATTGAGAGCATTAGCTTTCGATTTTTGGGGCTTTTGCCTCTTTAATGCCAGCTTCAAATTGAACATCTAGTCCATGAGATACGGTTTTAGTATCTTCGAATACATCAAATTTTACTGCTTTACCCCATTTGATGGTGATAAAATGAGCGCCATAGTTGGTATAGGGCTCGCCATTTAGTAAAACACAAGTGGCTTTCCAACGGACAATAGCCAAGGTATTATTCGGCCCCCCTTTCACTTGAATGTCTGAAATTTCTAACTTCAAATCCGGTAATACCGTACCTAACCGTTCAAACCATTTTTTAAGATTCACCTTGTCATGACGTTTACCCCCTAAGGAATGATCTCCTGCAAAAGCGTGTTCCAGCGTTTCATCAGATACACCTTTGAGAATTTCGTCATACTTGTGTTCATTGACATAGGTAAATTGTTGCCTTACCTTTCCTTTGATGATGGAATGATAGGGGTTAAACCCTTGTGCGGTAACTGCTGAACCTAAAAATGTCAGCACTGCGATTGAAATGAATAAGTTGTTCATATTTATTTGTGTTTAGTGATAGGCAAAACTAGCTATCGACTAACTCATAAAAAATGAACCCAAGTTAAGAAATACGTTTCCTAATTCTACTCAGAGCTTGAGGGGTAATTCCGATGTAGGAGGCTATATATTTGAGGGGAATTTGTTGCAACAAACGCGGTTCTTCTTTGAATAAATCCAAATAGCGATCTTCTGCGGTTTTCGTCAACAAGGATAATTCTCGTTTGGTTTTTTTCATGTAAAGTCCTTCACTGGCATGTCTACCTAGCGTATTGCCAATCTTCGTTTTTGAATAAATTTCTTGCAAATCTGCATGGGAAATGCTCCACAAAATCGTTTCTGTGATGGCCTCGATCTGATAATCACTCGGTTGTTGGGTCAAAAATGAACTATAGGCACTGAAAAAATTGCCTTCAAATTCAAAACTAAAGGTTAGGTCATCCCATTCTTTCGGTATGCACATCCGGATCATGCCTTTTTCGATAAAAGAAAGGTAATTTTCTATTTTTCCTTGGGCTAGAATAATTGATTTTTTGGGGAATGCTCGACGAGTCATTTTGGAGGAAAATATTTCCCAATCGGAATCTGACATCGGAACAACACGTTCGAAGTACTTTTTTATTTCATTCATGGCACAAAACCAATTATTTTTAGTGGTATACAGCTGTATGCATTCCATACAAAATGTTACAACTATAGGATAGAACTAGAATTACAATTTAAAAAATTATTTCGCCGAATAATTCGGAGCTTCCTTCGAAATACTCACATCATGCGGATGACTTTCTTTCACCCCAGCGGAGGTAATTTTCACGAATTTCGCTTCTTGCATGATTTCAATCGACGCGGCGCCGCAATAGCCCATACCGGCTTTCAAGCCACCCACCATTTGGTATAAAATTTCCGTCACCGAACCTTTAAATGGCACACGGCCTACGATTCCTTCTGGAACTAATTTCTTGACGTCATCTTCCGCGTCTTGGAAATAACGGTCTTTGGATCCGTCTTCCATGGCCTCCAAGGAACCCATGCCACGGTAGGATTTAAATTTCCGTCCTTCTAAAATAATCATTTCACCCGGTGCCTCATCTGTTCCGGCTAATAAGGATCCGATCATCACTGTGCTCGCTCCTCCCGCAATGGCCTTCGCCACATCGCCTGAATACCGAATTCCGCCATCGGCGATCAAGGGAATTCCAAACGGTTTTAATGCTTTGGCTGCTTCGTAAACAGCGGTTAACTGCGGCATGCCCACGCCGGCAATAATCCGAGTGGTACAAATACTTCCTGGCCCCACGCCCACTTTCACTGCATCGGCACCTGCTTCCGCTAAGGCTTTTGCCGCGTCACCTGTGGCGATATTTCCTACAATCACGTCCAAGTTTGGAAATGCTTTTTTAACCGATTTCAAGGCGTCAATCACGCCTTTGGAATGGCCATGTGCAGTATCGATACTGATTACATCGACGCCCACTTGGACCAATGCTTGCACCCGATCCAATAAATCTGGAGTTACCCCCACGGCCGCGCCAACACGCAATCGACCTAAGGAATCTTTCGATGCTAAAGGATGGCTTTTGCGTTTCAAAATATCTTTATAGGTAATCAGACCGATCAGTTTACCGTTTTTGTCCACGATCGGCAATTTCTCGATTTTATATTCCTGCAAAATGCTTTCCGCATCTTCCATAGTAATGCCTTCTTTGGCGGTAATCAAATTCTCCTTCGTCATGATTTCGAACACCGGTCGCGAAGTTTGTTTTTGGAAACGCAAGTCGCGATTTGTCAAAATCCCGACTAAAACTCCGTGGTCATCAATCACCGGAATACCACCGATTTTAAATTCTTTCATGATGCGTTGGGCATCACCCAGGGTTTGATTGTCCTTCAAGGTCACGGGATCGATGATCATGCCGGACTCAGAACGCTTTACTTTGCGCACTTGAGCCGCCTGCTGTTCGATGCTCATGTTCTTGTGAATGATTCCGATTCCCCCTTCTTGTGCTAAGGCGATCGCTAATGCCGCTTCTGTCACTGTATCCATAGCCGCCGAAACGATGGGAATGTTAAGGGTGATGTTGCGGGTCAATTGCGTTTGGGTACTTACCTCGCGAGGTAAAACCTCCGAATATGCGGGCAATAACAAGACGTCGTCGTAGGTTAAAGCTTCAAAAAGAAATTTATTGGAATCGAGCATAGCAAATAAATTGAATGGGGCGTTGATGATACCCTTATTTGCCGGACAAAATTACAGATTTTTTTCGTAATATGTGCATCATGTTGAAAAAAATAGTCTTTACGCTTTCTCTCATCTGCTTGATTTATAGTTCCTCGCAGGCCCAATGGCAGAAATTTACCTTTGAAACACAACGTATGGGATCGCCTTTTCGGATTACGATTTCGTGTCAGGATTCGACGGGAATTGCAAAAGCGGTAAAGCGGGCCTTTCGATTGGCCGCCGATTTAGAAAGTCAATTAAGTGATTATCAAAGCAACTCAGAATTAAGTCAAGTAAATCTTCGAGCAGGAACTGGGGAATACTATCCCATTCACGAGCCATTGCGTGCGATTTTGCGCGCGGCCTTGGATGCTCAGGAAAAATCGGGGGGAGCTTTAAACATTTTTGTGGGGAAGGCTGTGGGGATGTGGCGACAGGCGAGGAAGCTGCATCAACTGCCAGATGTGTTTCGATTACATCAAATCGCTACCAAAATACAAGTCCCTTGTTTGGAATTTTCAAAAGATTCTTCGGCGATTCGTTTGTTGGATTCGGATTGTCAAATGGACTTAGGTTCCTTAGGCAAAGGTTTTGTGGCGCAGCGGGTTTTGGAGGATTTGCGATCAAAGGCTTGGTCCTATATCCTCGTAGATGCTGGGGGTAAATTATCGATGACCAGTCAAAACTCCTCGGGTTTGCCTTGGCAGGTGGCCTTAGAAGTGCCTGTATCTAAGCAGCTTATGTCGGACGTGCTGTCTTTGAATCATGTATCGGTGGCTACGAGTGGGAAAACGTATCAATCGGTGGAAATAGATGGGACATCCTATTCCCATGTGATCGATCCACGGACGGGGATGGCATTGCAACATGCCCGTTCGGCCACCGCTATTTCTGCTGATGGAACGCTATCGGATTGGCTGGCTACGGCAGCAACGGTGATGAATATGCAAGAAATTGAAAAATTATTAGTAAAATTACCAAATGTTCGCTTGTTGGTTTTTGAAAATCAAGCCGGGGAACCTAAAATCCTATTTAACTATCATTTTTATCAACCATGAGGCGTCTCGTCTTTTTGACATTGCTATTTTCTGGATCTTTGCACGCGCAGGGTTTGAAATCATACCAGCAGACGATTCCCAATACTTCCGTTTCTTTTGATTTGATCGCCGTTCCCGCGGGGAATTTTATATTGGGCAGCCCAGAAAAACAAGCGGGTCGGCAAGCTGATGAAGGCCCACAAAAAAAGGTGCAAGTTGAAGCTTTTTGGATGGGAAAAACAGAAGTGACCTACGATGAATTCCAATTGTTTTTTGAAGAAGCACGAGATCCTGAACCTAAACCGGCCAAAGTAGGTCCTGATGCAGTAACACGACCGAGCCCGCCTTACATTGATTTTACCTTGGGCATGGGAAAAGTGGGTGGATTTCCGGCGAATTCGATGCAACAATTTGGCGCCATCATGTATTGCAAATGGCTTTATGCCAAAACGGGCATTTTCTACCGCCTTCCTACGGAGATTGAATGGGAATATGCTTGTAAGGCAGGGGCGGAAATAGCGGCTGAAAAATTAGGAGATTATGCCTGGTTTCAGGGGAATTCGCAGGAAAAATATCATCAGGTGGGATTGAAAAAGGCGAATGCGTGGGGGTTGCAGGATATGTTGGGCAATGTCTCTGAATGGGTGCTTGATCAGTATGACGCCCAAGGCTATGCACGCAAAGATTCCCCTGTTTTCTTAGATAAATATGCGGATGGGGTGGTGCGCGGGGGTAATTTTCAGGATGAAGCGGCTCTGGTGCGGGCCTCGGCACGCATGGCGGCGGATCCGGTGTGGAATCGTCGGGATCCTCAGATTCCGAAAAGTATTTGGTGGAATGCGGATGCGCCCTTCGTGGGATTTCGGGTTATGCGTCCGGCGAAACAACCCAGTAAAGATGAAATTAGAAGCTTTTTTGAAAAATATTTAAACTAATAAAACCTATATATCAATGAAAAATACAAGACGTGATTTTGTCAAACAAACTGGCCTAACGGCGAGTGGATTGATTCTGGCACCTTGGGCATCGAATGCCTTTGCGGGTCAAAGTTTAGTAAATGATACCTTAAAAGTGGCTTTGATCGGCTGCGGGGGTCGAGGAACGGGTGCGATTACCCAGGCCTTGAGTACGAAGGAGAATATCAAATTAGTTGCCATGGCGGATGTATTCCGCGATCGATTGGATGATTGTTACGGGAATTTGATGAAATCCCGTGCGAAGGATGCTTCTTCCAAGGCGATTCCTATCAGTCAAAAAGTGGATGTTCCGGAGGATCGGAAGTTTGTGGGATTTGATGCCTATAAAAAAGCGATTGAATTGGCGGATGTGGTGATTTTGACTACGCCTCCAGGATTTCGTCCTTTGTATTTTGAGGAGGCGGTAGCGCAGGGCAAGCAAATTTTTATGGAGAAGCCGGTGGCGACGGATCCAGCGGGAATCCAACGTGTGTTAGCTGCCGCGAAAATAGCGAAGCAAAAGAAATTAAATGTGGTAGTTGGCTTACAAAGACATTATCAAAATTCGTATCGCGAAATCATGAAGCGGATTCAAGATGGGCAGATTGGGGATGTGGTATCGGCTTCTTGCTGGTGGAATAATGATGGTGTTTGGGTAAAACCTCGGAAAGAAGGTCAGACGGAGATGGATTATCAGTTGCGCAACTGGTATTACTTCAACTGGATGTGCGGGGATCATATCACGGAGCAACATATTCATAACATCGATGTGATCAACTGGGTGAAGAATGGCTATCCAGTTCGTGCACGTGGTACGGGTGGACGTGAAGTGCGAAAAGGAAAAGATTATGGTGAAATTTTTGATCATCACATTGTTGAATTTGAATATGCGGATGGAACGATTTTGAATAGTCAATGTCGGCATATTCCGGGTACGTGGACGAAAGTGGATGAGCACGTGATTGGGACGAAAGGAAAGGTGCATTTTGATGCGGCGAAAATTTTTGATCACAAAGGAAACGTGCAATACGCTTTTGATAAAAAGACGAAGGAAAATAATCCATATCAGACGGAGCATGATGAATTATGGGCGACTGTAGCGGCGGGTGAATATAAGTTTGCGGATGCTGAAAATGGGGCTTATTCGACGATGACATCGATTTTGGGCCGTTTGGCGACCTATTCTGGACAGGTGATTGAGTGGGATAAGGCGATCAATTCGGGGATTAATATTGCGCCGTCGTCGTTTACTTGGGACGCGGATATGCCATCCAAGCCAGATGCGAATGGATTGTATAGCGTGGCGGTGCCTGGAAAAACAAAGTATTTTTAATTATTTAACTCGAAAACAGTAGATTTTAATTAAATTGCGGCTTCATTTTTTAAGCCTTAAGTAATGAACTATCAACCACAGGATTTTCTTCCGATATTCGTCCAATTGGCTGCAGCGCTTGCATTTATTGTAGCGACTATGTTGGCCACACATGCCTTAGGCCCGAAGCGGCATTCGGCGAAAAAAGATGACACTTTTGAGTGTGGGATTGAGTCGGTTGGGGATGCACGAACACCTATTTCCATTAAGTATTTCTTGGTGGCTATTTTATTCGTCCTCTTTGACATTGAAATCGTCTTTATGTATCCATGGGCGGTTAATTTAAAGCAATTGTCTTGGAATGGATTTTATGAAATGTTGGTGTTTATGGGCTTATTATTAGCTGGGTTTTTATACGTTATTAAAAAGGGAATTTTAAAGTGGGAGAAATAAACTTTCGATGTGTTCGATAGTTAATTAATTTCAAGATAGCAGCAAAATTGTATGAGTAATTCGACAGTACAAATGGTGGAATCGCCACCGGGATTAGAGGGACAAGGATTTTTTGCAACAAGTTTAGATTCATTGGTGGGACTGGCCAGAGCGAATTCGCTTTGGCCTTTGCCTTTTGCGACCTCTTGTTGTGGAATCGAATTTATGTCCACGATGGCTTCTCATTATGACATTGGACGTTTTGGCGCGGAGCGTTTGAGTTTCTCGGCCCGTCAGGCGGATGTGCTGATGGTCATGGGAACGATTGCCAAAAAAATGGCGCCTGTCGTGAAGCAAGTGTATTTACAAATGGCGGAACCGCGTTGGGTTTTGTCTGTGGGTGCATGTGCGTGCTCGGGGGGTATTTTTGATACCTATTCGGTGTTGCAGGGCATTGATCGGATCATTCCGGTGGATGTGTATGTGCCGGGTTGTCCGCCACGTCCAGAGCAAATTTTGGATGGATTTATGCAGATTCAGGAATTGGCGAAAAAGGAATCGACTCGTCGGCGGAACTCGCCCGAATACAAAGCCCTATTGGCTTCTTATGGTATTGAATAAGCGGTAATATGGAAAATCAACAGATTATAGACGCTCTTCAAAAGCAATTTGGCGAAGAGGCGATTTACGGAATAGGGGAATCACATGGCATTTTGCAGGTGACGACTTCGGTGGACAATATCGTGCCGATGCTTCATTTTTTATATGCAGATCCGGTCATGAAATTTCAGTTTTTGACGGATTTGGCGGGCATTCATTTTCCGGATGCGGTGGGTCAGGAATTAGGCGTGATATATCATGTGCATAGTTTGGAAAATAATGTGCGTTTGTGGATAAAGGCTTATGCGCCGATTGACCGGCCGAATTTCCCAACCATCACCGACTTATACGCCTCGGCGAATTGGATGGAGCGGGAGGCTTTTGATTTTTACGGGATTATTTTCGAGGGTCACCCGAATTTGACCCGTATTTTGAATGTAGACGATATGGATTATCATCCGATGCGGAAGGAATATCCCTTGGAAGATGCCTCGCGTCATGATAAAATTGATGAATTATTTGGCAGATAATTGCCTAAAAATAAGATGTTATGTCTGAAATAGCCTTAGTAAATAACCCAAATGTAGGATTAGATAAAACACAAAAAGGGGGACCTTATGTGAACGATCTGTCGACCTTAAATTTGGGACCTACGCATCCGGCGACGCATGGTATTTTCCAAAATATCCTGACGATGGATGGGGAAACGATCGTGGATGCGGAACAAACGGTGGGATATATTCACCGGGCCTTTGAAAAAATTGCGGAGCGCCGACCATTTTACCAGATTACCACATTGACGGATCGGATGAATTATTGTTCCTCGCCGATTAACAATATGGGCTGGCACATGACCGTCGAGAAGTTATTAGGCATCGAAGTGCCGAAGCGTGCGCAATACATGCGGGTGATTATGATGGAATTGGCACGTTTGGCGGATCACATTGTATGTAATTCGATTTTGGCGGTGGATACGGGGGCTTTAACGGGCTTTTTGTATGTGTACCAGTGGCGTGAGCATATTTATGAGATTTATGAGGAGATGTGTGGGGCGCGTTTGACGACGAATATGGGTCGTTTTGGGGGGATGGAGCGAGATTTCTCGAAAGTGGCGATAGAAAAAATCAAGGTATTGTTGGAAGGTTTACCGAAGGGCTTGAAAGAGTTTGAGGGCATGGTGATGCGGAATCGTATTTTTATGGATCGTACGCAAAACGTGGGAGCTATTTCCGCGGAGCGGGCTTTGAATTATGGCTTTACGGGTCCGAATTTACGGGCTGCGGGGGTGGATTATGATGTACGTTCGTTGAATCCGTATTCTTCGTATGAGGATTTTGAGTTTGATGTGCCGGTAGGAACGAAGGGTGATACCTATGATCGTTTCTTGGTGCGTGAGGAAGAGATGTGGCAGAGTTTGCGGATTATTCAGCAGGCTTTGGATAATTTACCGGAGGGTCCGTATCATGCGGATGCGCCGCATTATTATTTACCCAAAAAGGAGGATGTGTACCACAACATGGAGGCATTGATTTACCATTTCAAAATTGTGATGGGGGAAATCGATGCGCCGGTGGGTGAGGTGTATCATTCGGTGGAGGGTGGAAATGGAGAATTAGGATTTTATTTGGTTTCGGATGGAGGAAGGACGCCGTATCGGTTGAAGTTCCGTAGACCGGGATTTATTTATTACCAGGCGTTCCCGGAGATGATTAAGGGATCATCGTTGTCAGATGCGATTGTGACGATGTCGTCGATGAATGTTATTGCTGGAGAGTTAGATACATAATACATGGAAGGAAAGAATCAAATTGTATTTCCGGCTGAAACGCTGGAATTGGTTGCTAAAATCATTAAACGTTATCCGGAAGGAAAGCATAAGTCGGCTTTATTACCGATTTTACATTTGGCGCAGGCGCAATGGAGCTGGTGTAGCCCGGAGGTGATGGATTATGTGGCGTCTTTGTTAAGCTTGAGTCCGGTGGAAGTATATGAAGTGGCCTCGTTTTATACGATGTTTCATTTAGAACCGGTGGGAGAACATGTGATAGAGTATTGCCGGACGGGCCCTTGTTGTTTAATGGGGGGTGTGGAAGTGTATGATCATTTGAAGAAGCGCTTGGGCATTCAGACGGGAGAGACGACGGCGGATGGAAAGTTTACGATTAAAGAAGTGGAGTGTTTGGCGGCTTGTGGATGGGGACCTGTGTTTCAAATCCGGGAGAAGTATCACATGCACTTGACGACAGAGAAGGTGGATCAAATCATTGATGAATTAAGTAAATAAGGCTGGGATGAAGATATTAACCGAACATATAGACGTACCTCAAATTGAGACGATTGCGGTTTACAAAAAAAATGGCGGATACAAGGCGGTAGAGAAAGCTTTGAAGAAAATGACGCCGGATGAGGTGACGGAAGAAGTGAAGAAATCAGGTTTGCGGGGCCGTGGGGGTGCTGGTTTTCCGATGGGCATGAAGTGGTCCTTTTTGGCGAAGCCGGAAGGAGTACCTCGTTATTTGGTTTGTAATGCGGATGAATCGGAGCCGGGTACGTTTAAGGATCATTATTTGATGTGGAAATCGCCCCATACCTTGATTGAGGGCATGATAGTATCGAGTTATGCCTTAGGTGCGAATACCTCGTATATCTATGTGCGTGGGGAATTAATGTATGTGATCAATATTTTGGAAAAGGCGATTCAAGAGGCCTATGACCAAGGATTATTAGGTAAGAATATTTTAGGGTCAGGATATGATTTAGATCTATTTGTCCAACCGGGCGGCGGGGCATATATCTGTGGCGAGGAAACGGCTTTGTTGGAATCCTTAGAGGGAAAACGTGGTAATCCGCGGAACAAGCCACCTTTTCCAGCGGTGAAGGGGGTTTGGCAATGCCCAACGGTGGTGAACAATGTGGAATCCATCGCAGCTACTTCCTGGATTGTGAATAATGGGGGAGATGCGTATGCGGCGATTGGGGTAGGTAGAAGTACGGGAACGAAATTGATTTCAGCTTCAGGACATATTAAGAAACCGGGTGTGTACGAAATTCCCTTGGGAATTACGGTGGAGGAATTTATTTATTCGGATGAGTGGTGTGGAGGAATTCGGGATGGCCATACGCTGAAGGCGGTCGTGGCGGGAGGAAGTTCGGTACCGATTTTACCTGCGGATTTAATTTTGACAACGGCCACCGGTGAGAAGCGTTTGATGACTTATGAGTCCTTGTCGGATGGTGGATTTGCTTCGGGAACGATGTTAGGTTCGGGCGGCTTTATCGTGATGGATGAGACGACTTGTATTGTACATAATACCTTGACATTTGCGCGTTTTTATCACCATGAGTCATGCGGACAATGTTCGCCATGTCGCGAGGGAACGGGTTGGATGGATAAAGTGATCCATCGGATTGAGCATGGAAAGGGGCGAAAGGAAGATATTGATTTATTGGTCGATGTGGCGAAGAAGATAGAAGGAAATACGATTTGTCCATTGGGTGATGCGGCGGCGTGGCCGGTTGCGGCGGCAATTCGACATTTCAGAGATGAGTTTGAGTGGCATATTGAACACCCAGAATTAGCGACGAAGGACGGAGCGGTATATATGCGTCCGGGCGCTAGTTGGGCTCGATAAAAGGAAAATAATGGCGACCAAAATTTTGTTTGTCGGGCATGATGCCAATCGCGCAGGGGCACAATTAGTGCTTTTGCATTGGTTGAAAGCGGAGGCAGCGAAGGGTCGTCAAACGTATTTATTGCTGGAGAAGGGGGGAGATTTGTTAAGCCAATACGAACGATATGCGCGCGTATGGGTCTGGCGGAAGGGGCCGAGCAATATGGAAAAAATTTATAAAAAAATACCTTTCCTCAAACGTGAGGAACGGATGGATCGGGAACCTAATCGGCCGGAAATAGCCAATATGTTGCGTGATTTTCGTACTGAAAAGTTCAATTTAATCCTAGGAAATACAGTGGCTTCATTGGCTTTGTTACAGGAATTGCAAGGATTGCGGGTACCTTTTGGGACCTATGTGCATGAATTGAGTTTTTCTTTGTCGATGTATGCTTCGGAAAAGGATATGGCGTTTTTAGCCACGAAAGTATCGAAGGTCTTTGGTGTTTCGGAGCAGGTAACTCGTTTATTGGCTCAAAAATTTCAAGTTCCTTCCGAGCGTTTGTTTGTATTACCTCCGATCGCGGAATTAAGTAAAACGAAGGGAACAAAAACGGGTACGATCAAAGAGCAATTAGGAATTCCTGAGCGGGCCCAGGTAGTGCTAGGTTGTGGCATGGCCGAATGGAGAAAGGGAACGGATATTTTTATTCGGGTGGCGAGGCAGGTAATCCGACAAATGCCGGATGTGCATTTTGTTTGGTTGGGCGTAGGTGATAATGTGTTTTCGGCGGAATTGGAGGCGGAAAAGGAGGGTTGGGATGAGAGTGGCCGTTTGCATTTGGTATCGAATAAAATGGATTCGAAACCTTATTTTGAGGCGATGGATGTGTTTTTCTTATCATCTCGGGAGGATCCATTTCCGCTTGTGATGTTAGAAGCAGCCTTTCAGGCAAAGCCGATTGTCGGTTTTAAGGGAAGCGGTGGCGTGAATGATTTTTTAAAGGAATTTCCCGACTTATTAGTCGGGTATTTAGAAGAGGATGAGGCGAAGCAATGTTTGATGAATTGGTTGAAAAAAGATGCGGAGGTATTGAATACCTTAGGAGATAAATTAAAAAACTTTGCCATGAATTATTCGTCTGACCATTTTATGGCGCGATGGAAGGAAATGGACATATAAATGTTTAAAAAATGAAAGTAACGATTGACAACATCACCTTAGAGGTAGAACCAGGCACCACGATTATGCAGGCTGCACGTCAGATCGGACCGGAAATAGCTCCGCCGGCGATGTGTTATTATGAGCCTTTGAAGGGTTCAGGCGGAAAATGTCGTGCTTGTTTAGTGAAGGTTACGCAGGGTTCTGAGAAGGATCCTCGGCCGATGCCTAAATTAGTTCCGGCTTGTATCACTGCGGTTCAAGATGGCATGGTGGTAGAAAACACGGTGAATGAATCGGTGTTGGAAACGCGTAAGGGAATTGTGGAGTTTTTGTTGTTAAATCATCCTTTGGACTGTCCGGTTTGTGACCAGGCGGGCGAATGCCATTTACAGGATTTTTCGTTTGAGCATGGAGTTTCGACTACGCGTACGGCGGAGGAGCGGAATACATTTGAGCCGACAGATTTAGGTCCGAATATCCAATTGAACATGAATCGTTGTGTTTTATGTTACCGTTGTGTGTATACAGCTGATCAAATTACCGATAGTCGTGTGCATGGGGTGATGTATCGTGGGGATCATGCGGAAATCAGTACCTACATTGAAAAGGCGATTGATAATGATTTTTCTGGAAATGTGATTGACGTATGTCCGGTGGGTGCCTTGACGGATAAGACCTATCGATTTAAAAGTCGGGTTTGGTTTTCAAAACCGGTGGAGGCGCATTGTTCTTGCGAGAAATGTACGGGAAATGTGACGCTTTGGTACAAAGGCGATGAGGTGATTCGCGTGACAGGCCGTAAAAATGAGTGGGGTGAGGTGATGGAATTCATTTGCAATACCTGCCGCTTTGATCGCAAGAAAACGTCGGATTGGGTGATTGAAGGACCTACCAAAATTGCACGTCATTCTGTGATTTCTGCGAATAAATATGGGGCTAATTTAATTACGCCTGCCTTCCCGATTGCACAAGCAGCCCGGGATTATAAGTTAATTGATGATGATCGCGACCGTAGTTTTTTACATGAGCCTGCGAAAATAGAAGCCAAAAAATAAGATGAATTTACTAACAGACATATTTCTTGCAAAGGCGGCCTTTATCGGCGCGGTTTTTGCGATTACTTTGGGGATTGCGGCCTATTCCACGTATTTTGAGCGGAAAATTGCTGCTTTCATGCAGGATCGGATTGGTCCAGATCGTGCGGGTCCTTTTGGGATATTGCAACCTTTAGCTGATGCGGTTAAAATGTTCATGAAGGAGGATTTTATTCCGGCAAATTCGAATAAGTGGTTGTTCATCGCGGGGCCTTGTTTGTCTATGTTGACGGCCCTAATGACCTCTGCAGTGGTGCCTTTTGGGGACACGGTGACGGTCGGTGGCGTGACCTTTGATTTGCAGGGAATCGATGTGAATATTGGTATTTTATGGGTATTCGGGATAGTTTCTTTGGGTGTTTATGGTATTCTGATTGGGGGTTGGGCGTCGAACAACAAGTATTCCTTGTTAGGGGCAATTCGCGCAGCTTCTCAAAACATTTCCTATGAATTAGCCATGGGAATGGCGATTATCGCGATTCTTTTGTTTACAGGAAGTTTGTCGACCAAGGCGATTGTGGAAGGCCAACAAAATGGGCATTGGAACATTTTTTACCAACCGCTCGGTTTCTTAATTTTCATCATTTGTGCATTTGCTGAATGTAATCGGACGCCTTTCGATTTACCGGAATGTGAGACGGAATTAATTGGTGGCTACCATACGGAATATTCATCCATGAAATTAGGCTTCTATTTGTTTGCGGAATATATCAATATGTTTATTTCGGGCGCAGTGATGGCGACCTTGTATTTTGGCGGCTATGATTATCCGGGCATTGATTTTGTGACGGCACAATTTGGCTCTACTGTGGCGGGATTTGTGGGCATGGGAGCATTGATTGGAAAGGCATTGATTTTTGTGTTTATCTTTATGTGGGTGCGTTGGACTTTGCCGCGGTTTCGGTATGATCAATTAATGGGTTTAGGCTGGTCGGGTTTAATTCCTTTGTCGATGTACAATGTGGTAGTGACGGCATTTGGAATATTAATTGGTAAGCCTTTTACGGCGGGAATTGTAGGATTTTTGTTGTTGATTGGAGGCATGGTGGTGTATGATCAATTATTTGTTAAGAAAAAAATAGCGTAGCGATATGAAATTAAGTAATCGAACGAAGGTGATGGAACAGGGCGAGATGACCCTGGCAGAGCGCATGTACCTTCCGGCGATTGTCGGGGGCATGGCGACGACCTTAAAGCACTTTTTCTCCAAACCGGTCACGATTCGGTATCCGGAGCAGCAGCGATATTTAGGCCCTATTTTCCGTGGACATCATATTTTGAAGAAAGATTCGGAGGGTGCGGAGCGCTGTACGGCCTGCGGTTTGTGTGCGGTAGCTTGTCCAGCTGAAGCTATTTCGATGGTGGCAGAAGAGCGGAAACCGGGTGAGGAAAAATTATACCGGGAAGAGAAATATGCCAAAGTTTATGAGATCAATATGCTTCGTTGCATTTTCTGTGGCTTGTGCGAAGAAGCTTGTCCAAAAGAGGCTATCTTTTTACGTCACGATCAAATGGTGCCGGTATTTAGTAGTCGGGATGAAGTAATCTATGGGAAAGATAAATTAGTTGAACACATGGACCAACGCTATTTGCGGGATGGTTGGAAATAAATAGGTATATGGAAATTTCGTCGATTTGGTATTTTCTTTCTGGATTAACCTTGTTGAGCGCCCTGATGGTCGTCTTCGCAAGAAATCCGATTCATAGTGTCTTGTATTTGGTCTTTACTTTTTTTTGTATTTCGGGCCATTATGTGTTGTTGAACGCCCAATTTTTAATGGCAGTTAATATCATTGTGTATGCTGGGGCGATTATGGTGTTGTTTTTGTTTGTGATTATGATGTTGGATTTAAAACGAAACCAACCCGAATCGAAGAGCTCGTTAACGAAATTAGCGGGTTCTGTGGTGGCCGGTTCTTTGTTGGTTATCCTCATCGCCTTGGTTCGTCAAAATAATTTACCTGCGCCTTCAGAAGGAACTTTTGTGGCGAAAACTGGTATGGTGGAGAATTTGGGCCAATTGTTATATACCGAATATTTATTGCCTTTCGAGTTAATCTCGGTCTTGTTTTTTGTGGCGATGGTTGGCGCCGTGATGTTAGGAAAACGGGAAGCGGGCGAACGGAATTTTTAAGGCCGTATCGAGTTAACATAGAAAAGGGATTCTGGTGACAGAATCCCTTTTTGTTTGTCATTAGATCAATTCAAACGGAAATGCGTAGTTCTATTGAAAGGAGAATTATTTTTTCTTGCTGCGCGCTTTGAAGGCCTTGTCGAAAAGGCCGAATGTTGCGCCTACTTGCCCCGAAAATCCTTTCATATCACTCGTACTATTTTGGCCAAATGCAGCCCTGTAATTTAGGCCAGCAAACAATTTGCCATATTTAAATACATTTAGTTCTAGATTTATGCCTGGTTGAATTCCGAAGGCGCTTGGACCGTTAAAACCTCCATAAAAATCATCTCGGTCATGATCCATGCGTCCACCCATGCCGCCGGGTTGTGGATAATAGGGCAAACTAGTAGGCGTAGCCATCATGTACATCATGTCTGGGTTTTCTTGGCGTATTGACCCGATCATTACTGGGAAACTTACATGAATCAAGGAATTAGCCTTAGGTGTATACTCGATTGTTAGGCCAGAAAAACTTTGACGGGGAGCGGGAACCGTATTGATATTTGGATCTTGCTTAGGGCGCATGTTGCCTAAAAACCCTGCACCGATCGCCCATTTGTTATTCACATGAACGGCGAAATTCATGCCGGATTGGGTACCTAATTGACCAAACTGAACCCAAGGACCGGCCGTGATTCCCCAAGATTTCAGGCCATTTCCTTTTTTAATTTGGAATAAAGTTTTGAGTTGGCTCGATGAATCAGTTTTTGATAACTTGGCTGTTTCTTGGGCATTCGCGCTGAAAATAAGGGCGCTGATAATGAATAGTATTAGTTGGCGGATTGAATAAAGGCGTTTGAACATGTTGATGGGTTTAATTAGAATCGAAAGCTACAAAAATTTTCTATTCATCCACTTAGTTTTCGATGCCTCGTAAGTGAAAGAGGATGAAATCCTTGAATGTGCAGATAATAGATTTGAATGGCTTTGAAGTCATCCTATGTGCATTAGTCGATGAAATGAGCTTATTTGTAGTTTGTGTTTTCTAAATGGTAGCTTATACCTAGTTTTGTGGACAATTTTTTCTCTTATGTGGCGTAGTTGGAACCTTCCTAAAAGCAAATTAACCTTTAAGATTCTTTTTAATCTTACGCTTTGGGGTTTATATGTCGGTTTACCTTTATTGAGTCCTGTGCATCATGAGCATGAGATGGAACATCCGCATCCACATCAAAATCCTGAATTTACGGAGCATATTTGGTTGGAATTAGCTACCGTCGTTCCTTTGTTTTACATAATTACGCTGGTCTTGATTCCCTATGTGTTCAAGAAAAAGGGCGTATGGTATTTTTTCGGATATCTTTTTGTTTTGAATTTAATTTTTTTGGGAGTTCAGATTCTCTTGAATTCGACCTTATTGGCCTTTGAGGGCCCACTTGGTGGTGGCATTAGTTTAAAGGGCTTTTTCCCTTTGATTATGATTTCGGGGATTGCGTCTACATATGGACTTTTATTGGAATTTATTGAACGCGAAAGTAAAATAGAGGATTTACGAAATGAACAAATGCGTTCGGAACTTTCCTTTTTACGCTCTCAAATCAGTCCCCATTTCATTTTTAATATCCTGAATAGCATTGTTTATTTGATTCGAACGAAGGCTGATAAAAAGGCGGAAGAGGTGACGATTCGATTGTCTTCTTTGATGCGCTATATGTTGTATGATTCGGATCAAAGCATGGTTCCCTTGGACCGCGAAGTGGAATACGTGAAGAATTATATTGATCTTCAACGCATGCGTTTTGAGGATGATGTACAAATTGATTTTGAAGTCAAAGGGGCCGTGGATGGGTCCATGATAGAACCTATGTTGTTGATTCCATTTGTCGAAAATGCCTTTAAACATGGGGTAGGATTTGTTCGCGAGCCTTATATTAAGGTTTTGCTTGCCTTTCAAAAAGGCGTATTGCATTTTGAGGTGGAAAATAAGATCGGGAAATTAATCGAGGACTCGAAGGATGACAGTTCGGGAATTGGGTTAAAGAATGTGAAAAGACGATTGGAATTATTGTATCCGAACGAGCATAAAATAGAAGTGATCGAGGATGATAAATTATTTAAAGTTCAATTGGACATGAGTTTGAACAAGAAAAAATAAGGATATGGAAAAGATGAATTGCATGGTGGTGGATGATGAGAAAATGGGCAGAAGCTTGTTGGAGGAAAATGTAAGCCAACTCCCCTTTTTAAATCTAGTAGCCTCCTGTAAAAACGCCTTTGAGGCGATGGAACAATTGCAAGCCCAAACAATCGATTTGATTTTTTTAGATATTCAAATGCCCGGGATGTTAGGTACGCAATTTCTTCAAACGCTGAAGAAAAAGCCCTTAGTCGTTTTTGTTACGGCCTATGATCATTATGCGGTGGAAAGTTACCAATTGGACGTCATCGATTATTTAATGAAACCGGTGAGTTTAGAACGTTTTTCTTTGGCTGCGCATAAGGCGTATCATTTATTCCAACAAGCAAATTCAATCCTCGCCCCCACAAATCCAACGACCACTCCAGCCGTGGAAGCTATCGAAGATTTCTTTTTTGTGAATGTAGAGTATTCCTTAGTTCGGATTTCCATTCCTCAAATCACACACATTGAAGGCCTAAAAGATTATGTAAAAATATTTTTAGATGGGGAGAGAAGGCCCGTACTCACCAAGGTTACGATGAAATCGTTGGAAGCCAAGGTGGTTCCCCACTTATTTATGCGGGTCCATAAATCCTTTATTGTGAATATTCGGCGAATCGAATCGGTGAAGCAGCAACGAATTAAAATTGGAACTTTTGATATCCCAGTAAGTGATTCACATGCGTCCGATTTGATGGAAAAATTAAACCTTACTCGTCCGAGTTAAGGTACCCAAATCTTAATGCCTAGTGAAAAATTTCTTCCGGCTGAGGCGTTGAAATATCGGCTGGCTGCTGCATTTAAATCCGGTCCGGAGGAATAGGTTTCATTAAGGATATTTTCCGCTGATACCCATGCTTCATATTTGATTTTTTGCAGCTTACGCGTGTAGGAAATTTTGGAATGCAATACACGGCTCGCTGGCAGGATATCCGTATTCGCATCATTTAGGAACATATAGTCCATAAACATGTATTGTCCGGTCCATGAAAAACCGTTTGGATGCGAATATATGGCCATGATTGTATTTTGAAAGGGACTTGTTCCTGTGAGGAAATTGCCTGAATAGGTTTTGCCTGAGGTGGTATAATCGCTAAATCGGAAATTTTGCCAAGCGGTATTTTCAATCAATGTCAGGTTTTTATGCGGATTCCAAGTGAGGCTGAGTTCGAGACCTTGTTGACGGGTTTGCCCCACATTCGCAAAATAATCAGATCCATCGGCCGCTCTTCGCACCACGATCGTCTCGCTTAGGTCAAATTGATAGGCCGTTAAGTCCCAGGTTAATTTTTTATTGGCCAAATTTCCTCGCCAAGAGATTTCCTTATTCCAGCCTTTTTCTGCTTTTAAGTTGGTATTAATTATCCCAGTAGAAGGTCGCATTTCGGCGATGCTAGGAGGCGAATAACCTTGGGATATTTTAGCTGAAATACTTTGATGCGGGTTTATTTTGCGAACGATGGCTAATCGAGGAGAAAAAATCAGCTCTTGGAAAATGCCTTGCGTAAAATAACTGTTTAGGCTTCCAGATAGGGTGAAATACCAATTGCTCAGCTGATTGTATTCAGCTTGAAGGAAAACGGTACTTTGTTGGGTTTGTGTATTTTGATTAAGTTGCAATGTGTCCTTAATTCCTTTTTTGTTGCCATAGGTTTGGCTGTCGAACTGCCCGATTTGGTATTCATAGCCAGCGTCTAGTAGGACAGGACCTTTGTAATGAACGACTCCCCGACTACTAAAATTCGGCTCATTTCGAATTTCATAATTCCGAATGGTTGGGTTTTCGATGGCGTTTAGTTGGAAACTATTCATCCATTGATAGGCCCAAGTGCTATTTAGTTGGTTCGAAAGCTGTGTTCCGATTCCAAAACTTTTGATTTTAAAGGTTGCTTGCTGGTCCACTGCACTTTTAAAAGTACCTGCAGCTGGCCTAGCGGCCTGCGGATTATCTTGGAATTGCTTGAGCGTTAGGCCTCCGGGTGTTTGGTAGGCGAGATCCCCATAATAGCTTGTTAGGTCGAAGGCTCCAGCGCCACGGAAACTTTGATGAAATTCGTAGGACAACCATTGTTTTTTCACGGCTGATTGGACGCGATATCCTTCTTGTTGCCAAAATGACCCGAAAATCCGATGGTTTTGGTTAGGATTTCCGGCTTGATAATCTAAGGTGGTTTTGAGTCCGCCGAGGGACATGTAGCTTTGTTGGACGCCTACGTGATATGAATCATTCCAAACGCTGCTGAAAAGAATAGCGCCACCGGTTCCTGCGCCATAAATCCCACCATTCGGGCCTTTGGTCACCACGATTTGATTAAATAATTCAGGTTCTAAAAGCGAGAGATAGGTATTATTTCCGGCGTCGGTAAAGGGTATTTGGTTCCAATAGACTTTGACGTTACGAACGCCAAAGGGTGCGCGGAGGGAACTGCCTCGGATCGCAATCCGATAACTTCCTGGAGAGCGCTCTTCCATACGAATCCCAGCTTGGGAATTAAGAGCATTGACGAAACTTAGGCCATTAATGGGGTTTAGTAATTTTCCTTCTAAGACGGTGAAGGCATCGGGGCTGTTTAGTTTGCTTCGTTTTTTTTCAAAAAGGTGTACTTGGACTTCACTTAATTCTTGGGTCTTCAGGCTATCCTGAGCTTGTAGGAAAACGAAAGGATAAAGGATGAATAATGTTAGGAGGCGAATAATCTTAAAATGCATAGGAGATGGCCCCTGAAAGGCTATTGGCTTGAGAGGCTAAAATGGATTTTGAGCTTTTATTTTCTGCGGAACCTAAATTAAGAGATTCAAAGGTAAGGTGAAAGCCAAATTTTTCATGACGAAGGCTGCATTTTCCCCGAAAGCTAAGCGTTGTATTCGAAACCAGGGACTCATAGGGAACACCAACGTAGGCGCCATACAAGGTCACGTCATGTATGATAGGTTCAAAGGCCTGAATTTGAATTGTTTTCTCTGATTTTCCAGGAATTTTCAGGCCAATACCCGCCATTATACCATGCAAAGAATATTTCTCTTCTTCTAAATAAGTGCTATTTTTAGAATTAATTCGCCTCGCGATTGACTTCGAATACAAGGAAAGTATGGGGAAAAAACTAGGTTTTGTATGCGCTTTTTGGTTCCACATAAATCCAACTTCCGCTTCTCCTCCGCGGTAACTTGCAAATAAATCTTCAGTTGGACTGATTACCTCCGAATAGGAATTTACGGGTTGGATAAATTCGTAGGTTGACCGATTAATGCGTGCGTTTTGTAAATTTCCGATCGCCTTAAGTGATCCAAAAAACTTTCGTGACTTATTCTTTTTTTGAATGCTTACGTTGATTGTTAAGTCACCTGTCAATTCATTTTCAAGCCAATTATAATGGCTCGTTCCAATTCCCGCCTCCAATTTGATCAATTGAGCATTCAGGGTTTTTGGATAAAATCCAAGGCAACATATAAGTAGAACAAGTCCTTTTTTCATGAGACCCTAAATTTATTAATAATTACCAATATTTATCACCTTTTTTAATAGCAAATTGAATTCCTCTGCCAATTATGCCTATATGGAAAAAGATGCTAGGAAGGATTCCAAAGTGTTTGCTTAAGACTTGAAAACGTTCGATCCACGATTTTTTTAATTGTTGGACCGATGCCCCGCCCATCAAATAATTGCAAATCGGGTAATCGCTTTTTATGATTTTTTGAGACAGTTTGAGACATTTGATTTCCCAATCGATGTCTGAACTAAGCGAATAATCCAATGAAAACAGTGGCGCAATCGATCTTCTCACCACAAACGCTTGATGACAAATCACCATGCCGAATTTAAAGTCTTTCCAATTCGCATGTTCCGGCAAGCGATGCGGCGTCACCTCACTTCGTAGGCCGATCGGCTCACCCGCTAGGTTTACAAATTGTGCATCTCCGTACAAGACATCAGGCTGATTTTCTAAGGCTTTTAGCAAATGCCCTAATGAATCATTTGAAAAAAAGCTGTCCCCCGCATTCATGAAAAGCACATAATCTCCTGTGGCGAGTCGAAGACCTTTGTTCATCGCATCGTAGATTCCATGATCTTTTTCGGAGATAAGTTGGTCTATTTTTATCGGAGATTTTTCCAAGAGTTCCCAAGTTCCGTCCTTCGAAGCCCCATCGATGACGATGTATTCGATCGCGTCTCGATGTCCCTGCGCCGCCAAACTTTGTAGGGTTCGTTCGATGTAGGCCTCTGCCTGATACGTGATGGTGATGATGCTAAGCATGTCGGAATTCCTCGAGGGCTTTTTGGTAAAAATCGAGATGTTTTTCTGCGACAATTCGTTCCGCATAGCTGTTTAGCGCTTTCGTTCTGGCGGCTTGACCGGCTTCGGGATGTTCGAAGACCCATTGGATTCCATGTGCTATATCCTGCGCATCAAAGGTTTTGGCTAGATATCCGTTGGATTCATGATCGATCATCTCCGGAATACCGCCCACCCGAAATCCCACGCAAGGGGTTCCGCAGGCCATGGCTTCCATCAAGGTGTTCGGTAAATTTTCTTCCAAGGACGGGGTCACAAAGACATCGGCGGCATTGTAATATGCAATCATTTTTTTCTCGTCGGTCACTTTCCCAAGCAGCCTTTTCGCTAAGGCTAGGTCCTCGAAAATAGCGGGTTCTTGTACTTCTCCGATGACTAAAAGTTCCGTATGTTTTTTCGCATCGGGATTGTTTTTTACCCAAAGCTCAATGGCTTCTTTCAAATAAGAAAAACCCTTCGCCGCTGCGGATGCTCGCATCGCCACGAATAAGATGTATTTTTTTTGAATGTCTAAGCCCAAATTCGTTTTGATTACGGTTTTTTGTGCCGGTGCAAATTGACTTAGGTTGATGGCATTTGGAATCGATTGAATCTCATGGTTAGAGAGGATGCTGCTGGCTTTCGCTTTTTGGCCTAACCAATCGCTGCAAGTGATGACTTTTAACCGGTCAGAATCGAAGGCCAAGCATTTTTTAGCCCATAATTGATGCGATAAATCCGTATGTCCCGGTGATTTTAAGAAGGGACACTGACCACAATTTTCCTCATACCGCGTGCAAGATCCGCTGTGGTGGCAGCCCCCCGTAAATGCCCACATGTCATGTAGTGTCCAAAAAACAGGTTTATCCATCCCTAGGATTTTTCGGATATCTCCGATGCCCAAAAAGCCAAAATTCACCCAATGCATATGAATGATATCAGCTTGTAAAAGGGCAGGATGTGTGGCAATGTTTTGGCCAAAAACGCCCGGATTAAATAAAAAACGAATCGATTTGTTGCGCTCATGGCCTAAAAAATAGAGGCGTTCCAAAACGAAGCGCAACCAGGCCATCGCCTTTTGGAAGGGATTCGTAGCGAAATCTGTCGCGTCCAAGTAGCTGACCTCATGTCCCGCATTTTGCAGTGCCAGCGCCAATCGACCACAGGCAATTCCCGCTCCGCCATTTGTTTTATGGTAGCTGAGGAGTACAATACGTAGCGGATTGTTGGCCATTATTTTTCTGCCTGAATGAGGATGTAAGGTGCGAAGGCCTTGGTTTGAAAAGGGAAAATTTTGAAGAATATTTTAAGGGGGAGCCAACAAGCCTTTTTAAGTATTTTCACCCACAGGGGCTGTTGTTTTTCATTTTCTAACCACAACATAAATCCGCCCGTGTACCTTACTGAGATATGTTTTAGGCCTAATTTTTCACATTGGCCGCGCAAAAAGTTGATATCCATGCAGGGAATGTGATGTTTGGCGTAATTTTCGGGGTCAAACTGCCGCTGGAACCAACCGTTTAATCCTCGGAAATTGGGCAGGCTTACAAATAATTGTCCGCCCTTTTTTACGTATTGTATGTGTTTGGCCAGGATTTCTTCCGTATCGGGAAAATGTTCGATGAGGCCATTTGAAATCACTAAATCAAACATGCCTAATCCTTTTTCTTCGTGGGCAAATAAATCCTTTTCCCAGAGCTGGATGTCCTCGTTTAATTGATTTGCTTTTTTCAATTCCTGCACGATTTCAGGAAGAATTACGAAATCCAATAGGGTCGCTGAAACACCAAATTCTTTCTGGGCCCACACGGAATAATAGCCGGGGAAGCCCCCGATTTCAAGCAAGTTTGTAAGCTGATGCTGCTGAATGGTCTGCTTTAATTCGCGTGTAAAGATGTAGTTTGACGGAATCGCAAAGGCTAGACCTTCCTTACCTAGCCAGTAATTTTTCCAAAAATCGTAGTCGGTGAGCGCCTCTTGTTTCATTTTTTCTCAAAAATTCCGTGTAGCGTTTCTGCGATTCTTTCCGCCGCATGTCCGTCCCAAAGGGGTGGAATGCTTCCTTTTTTCACTTCGCCCGCTAAGATTTTTTCGAGGGCTTGGTAGGTTTTTTGGGGATCTAGATCGGCCAATAATTGGTTCGTTCCCATGGTCACGGTTACCGGTCGTTCGGTCGAATCTCGGAAGGTTAAACAAGGGATCCCCAAATAGGTCGTTTCTTCTTGAATGCCTCCGGAATCGGTTAATATAGCTTTTGAATGAGTCATAAGTTGGATAAACTCCAAATAGCCCAAAGGTTCAGTTAAAATTAAGTTTTTGTTTTGTGTCAATGCATCCTCTAAACCGAATTTAGCCATGTTCGATCTGGTTCGGGGATGTATCGGAAATACGACTTTTGTTTTCGTGGTACTAAGTTCGATTAATTCTAAAATGGAATGGAGGCCTTTTTCGGTGTCGACGTTGGCCGGTCGGTGCATCGTCATGACGATGTAGTTGGACGTTTTATGGCCGGCGTCAGAAGGCTGGATTCCGGATTCTGGGGTATGAAGGCCTAAATCGACCAATATCGTGCTATTTTTTGCTTTTTCTTGGTAGCGTACTAGGGAATCGATCATGACATTGCCGCTGAAAAATACTTTTTCATCGGGTACGCCTTCATTTTTTAAATGGGTGAGGCCACTTTCCTCGGTCACAAATAGGTAATTGGCTACGGAGTCGGTCAAAAGTCGGTTTAGTTCTTCTGGCATCGTACGGTCGAAACTTCGAAGTCCCGCCTCCACATGGGCTAGGGGAATCCCCATTTTGATGGCCACTAAGGTACATGCGAGGGTCGAGGTGACATCGCCTACCACGATAATCAGATCGGGTTTTTCATCTGCCACGATTTTCTCGAAAGCAAGCATGATATGTGCCGTTACCTCCGTATGTGAGCCGCCACCGATGCCCAAAAAATAATCAGGTGTAGGTAATTCCAATTGGGTAAAAAACACATCGCTCATTTTGGCATCGAAATGCTGCCCCGTATGAACGATTTTGGAGGTCCAGCCCGCTAATTTTTGAATGGCTCGGTGTAATGGAGCGACCTTCATGAAATTGGGCCGCGCCCCGACTACCTGAATAACTTTCATTTGGAATCTTTGTGTGAGATCAAGGTACAAAGATAAGGAAATGAGTTAAGAATTAAGGGGTTTGCACGCTGTCTTGTCTTTTAAAATGGCTAGTAACGTTTTGCGTCTTGGTGCAGTAGTGGATATTGATAATTTCTCTTTTGGAACAAATATATTTACTTAAGGTGATTTATGTTGGAATCGACGCATTCGCGTCTCAAACTTTGGCAAACCTGGAAGGATTGCCAAAGGGCTAGCAAACTTTAAGGTTTTCCAAAGGTCTTCAGGCCCCGCCTGCCTTCTGCCTTCTGCCTCCTGCCTTCTGTCTCCGGACTAACGACTTGCAGCTCTCATGGAATATCTAAACGCCGCCAAATAATTACCCAACACCGTATGAATATTGATTTCTTTTTCGATAATTTCTCGGGATCTTAAGCCCATGCTTGCGATTTTTTCTGGCTCATGAAATAGCAAAGTGATTTTCTCAACCAAATCCTCCAAAGATCCCGATTCAAAATAATGACCATTCATTCCCTCTTTCACCAAGCGCTTCTCCGTCCCATCCGCCACCGAACAAATCACCGGCTTTCCAAAACACATCGCCTCATTAATCGATAAACCGCCCATGCCGGCCAACACATATATGCCCGCCCCCAAACTTATCTTTCCTAATGCCTCGAGTTCATAAATTCCTCCCGAAAAATGTATATAATCCTCCGCATCCGCGTCCCGAACCTGCGCTTGCAAGGCCGCCATTTCAGGCCCATCGCCCACAATTTCAAGCTCCGTTTTTGGAAACTTTTTCTTCAGTTCCACTGCCGCCTGGATGAGTAAATCCACTTGTTTCCATTTGACGAGTCGGCCGACGTGCAACAATCTAAACGGATGATGATCCACCCTACCCTCTGTTTCTATCTTCTTTAAAACCCTGAAAATCTCATCCGTATCCGGCGAATTGGCCGTCACAAAAACCTTTTCGGAAGGCACCCCATAACTCGCATGTAAGGCCCGAGCTTCGTCGAGGTAATTTATATGCGCATCCACCAGGTTCGAAAATATATGCCGAGTTTCCCGCACGATGGCGAATTTCAATTTGGCCAGCAATGACCGACTCTGCTGATGCGCCTGCTGATTTTCAGTCACCCCGCCCCCCGAAATGTAATATTCTATAGCATCCTCATAATGAGGGACTTGAAATGGAATTTCCTTGGAAATCAACGCAATGTTTTGCGACCGTAAAAAGCGATACCAAAAAGGATAAAAGACAAAGGATGCCTGGTAAGGCCAATTGACCATCAAAATAGTTGGCTTCTCCTGCAGAATTAATTCCCGCAGCCCTTTGAAGAATTTTTTGCCATAATAGGTGGTGTATTCTTCTTGGAAAAAGACTTTGAATTCGATACCCGACTGGCTCTCAAACACCCCCGCCCCCAGCGTCGCCCCATTGCCTTTCGGCGCCACGACACATACTTCCACCCCAAAATCCTTTTGCAATTTGTTCAAAACCAAATTGTAATAATGGGGTAAACCGCCGGCCAGCAACATTATCTTCATTTTTTCCTATACGTTTTAATCATCGCTTCTAAGTCGGGCGACAAATGCCATTTCCAGCCGGCCCCAACAAACAATATCACAATCGCCAAACTCCGAACCCCAATATTCAATACCCATGCCAACCATTTGGAAGCTTCTATCACCGGAATGAATTGTACAAGGACATAAATTCCAATACTCACCAAAACAATCAAGGCCGTTTTCCACTCAAATGGCTGAAGCCCCATTTTTTTCCAGATAAAGACAAACTTGATCGTATTGTAAATCGCCAGCGCAATTAAGGCCGCCAGCGCAGCCCCATTATACGAATACATCGGGATAAAAATAAGATTCCCGATCACCACGCAGAGGGCCAGCA
>CAIVPF010000106.1 GCA_903907745.1 uncultured Cytophagaceae bacterium
CTGCGTCTCAAACTTTGGCAAACCTAAAGGATTGCCAAAGGGGCGGCCTTCGGGCTAAAAATGAAAGGAATTGAATCGACGCATGCTGCGTCTCAAACTTTGGCAAACCTAAAGGATTGCCAAAGGGGCGGCCTTCGGGCTAAAAATGAAAGGAATTGAATCGACGCATGCTGCGTCTCAAACTTTGGCAAACCTAAAGGATTGCCAAAGGGGATAGCAAACCTAAAGGATTGCCAAAGGGGATAGCAAACCTAAAGGATTGCCAAAGGAGCGGCCACCGCTCCTTATACCTTCATACTAAGTGCGATTCTTTTTCGGTTTTCGTCGATTTCGGTGACAGTCACCATGACTTTTTGAGACACTTTGACGATGTCATTGGGATCTTTGACGAATTGATTGGCCAATTGGCTCACATGCACCAGTCCATCCTGATGTACCCCAATGTCTACAAATGCGCCAAAATTCGTAATATTCGTCACAATACCCGGCAATTTCATACCGATTCGTAAGTCTTTGATCTCATTAATTCCTTCGGTAAATGCGAAGGCCTCAAATTGTTCCCTCGGATCGCGGCCGGGTTTTGCTAATTCTTGGACGATGTCGGTGAGGGTAGGAATTCCTACTTCTTCGCTCACATAGCGTTGAATCTGAATCTGCTTACGCAAAGTGTCCTGAGCAAGTAAATCAGAAACTTTGCATTGTAGATCTTTGGCCATTTTCTCCACGATGGGATAGCGTTCTGGATGAACGGCACTGGCGTCCAAAGGGTTTTTGGCCTGGTGAATTCGCAAAAATCCAGCCGCCTGTTCATAGGCTTTTTCGCCTAAACGAGCTACTTTTTTCAATTCGCTTCGACTCGTAAATGGACCATTCTTTGTTCTGTAATCGATGATATTTTGGGCTAATTGCGGTCCTAGGCCAGAGATATAGGAAAGAATTTGCTTAGAGGCGGTATTAAGTTCGACGCCCACCGCATTTACGCAGGATATGACCGTATCGTCCAACGAGCTTTGTAATTTTTTCTGATCGACATCGTGCTGGTATTGACCTACGCCAATCGATTTCGGGTCGATTTTCACTAATTCAGCCAAAGGATCCATCAGCCGCCGACCAATCGACACCGCGCCACGTACCGTAATATCCTTATCTGGGAATTCCTCCCTGGCGACATCCGAAGCCGAATAAATCGAGGCGCCACTTTCATTCACCATGAGAATAGGAATCTTTTCGGTATGTACGTTTTTAACGAAGGCCTCCGTTTCCCGGCCGGCCGTTCCATTTCCAATCGCTATGGCTTCAATCTCATATTTTTTAATCCATGCCATCAGACTATGTGCCGCTTCCTGTGCTTGTCCATGACCGGTATGAGGATAAATGGTTGTATTATCGAGGAGGGTCCCTTGTTTGCTGAGGCAGACCACTTTACAACCAGTTCGAAACCCAGGGTCGATGGCCAATAAGCGTTTTTGCCCTAAAGGTGCCGCTAATAATAATTGACGCATATTTTCAGCAAAGACGCGAATGGCTTCTTCATCCGCTCGTTTTTTAGCCTCTGCCCGCATTTCAGTTTCCATGGCGGGGAATAGGAGTCGTTTGTAGCCGTCTTGAATGGCCATTTCTACTTGTTGGGCACAGGCATTTCTCCCCGTGATAAATCTTCTTTCTAAGCGCTCTAGGACATCTTCGTCGGGCCCTGCCAAAGACAATTGCAATACCCCCTCATTTTCTCCGCGCAAAAGTGCCAAAACCCGATGGGATGGGGCTTGGTGTAGTGATTCAGACCAATCGAAATAGTCTTTGTATTTGATACCGGAGTCTTGTTTGCCTTTGCCAACTTTCGATTTGACCTGCGTATTTTTCGCAAATAAGCGTCTGGCATCTTCTCGTGCTTCCGCATTTTCCATCATGTGTTCGGCCAAAATATCGCGTGCACCGGCAAGCGCTTCTTCGATGTTTTTGACTTCTTTTTCTGGATTGACAAAGGCAAGGGCGATATCGGAGGGATTTGCGATGCGTTGAAGGAATAATTGATCCGCTAAACCTTGCAATCCTTTTTCCCGAGCGGCCATGGCGCGGGTTTTGCGTTTTGGCTTGTAAGGAAGATAGATGTCTTCTAGTTTAGCGAGGGTTTCGGCTTGCCTAACTGCTTTCTCGAGTTCAGGGCTAAGTTTGTCTAGTTCGAGCAATGATTTCAAAATAGCTTCTCGACGTTTTTCGAGCTCGAGATATTGATCGCGCATGTCGCGTATTTTGGCTACTTGTACCTCGTCGAGGCTTCCAGTCATTTCTTTTCGGTAGCGAGAAATGAAAGGAATCGTGGCGCCTTCGTCTAGTAGGGCGATGGTTTTACGCACTTGATTTTCGCTGATGGCAAGTGCGGAGGCTATTTTGGAAAAAGGGATAAGCATGATGGGTAAGAGTTAGAAGTTAGGGATTACGTGGTAATGCAAGTTCCTTTGGCAATCCTTTAGGTTTGCCAAAGGTTGAGAGGCATTCATGCCTCGATTCATTTCCTTTTATTAGTTTGTCCAAAGTACATAAGTATGGGCTCCAGTTCCTTTGGCAATCCTTTAGGTTTGCCAAAGGTTGAGAGGCATTCATGCCTCGATTCATTTCCTTTTATTAGTTTGTTCAAAGTACATAAGTATGGGCTCCAGTTCCTTTGGCAATCCTTTAGGTTTGCCAAAGGTTGAGAGGCATTCATGCCTCGATTCATTTCCATTTATTAGTTTGTTCAAAGTACATAAGTATGGGCTCCAGTTCCTTTGGCAATCCTTTAGGTTTGCCAATTTTGAGCAGCCTTCCTTTATTATCCTTCGTACTTCATCGGGAAATCATTATGAAAATAGCCGGCAAATTTCCAGATTTCTTGAATTTCTGTGCCGAGGATCGGGTAAGGATCGTAGGCGGTGTTCGTGGAATTGAGGATAAGCACTTTGCGGTCGGCGAGGTGATTGCTCACTTTTTTGAGGACTACGCCATCTTCGCGGGTGACTACGATGCAAATCGTTCCGTCTTTGATGGCATTCCAATCTTCGACGTATTCGGCGAAGACGAGGGAGCCGGGTTGGAGAGGCAGCATGGATTCCCCTTTGATCGGGAAAACGCGGTATTTGCGGTCTTTGGCTAAAAAAGGCACTTGGAATGTGGGTAATTCTTTGATGAATTCGAGGTCGTCGTAGGATGCAGTATATCCGGCTAATGCGCGGATGGGTACGAATTCGATGTTTTCTTCGTTGTCCGGACTGACCGTCGTGGCTAAAATACGTAGCTTGGGTTTATTGGCTAATCCCGGGATGTGTTTGGCGAGATCTTCTTTTAATAATTCATCCACTTCAACTTGGAAAAACTCCGCCAGCGCGATCAAATCCGCATATTTGGGTTCAGCCCGCCCTGATTCGTAGGAGCCCAAGGTCGGTTTTTTGATGTGGAGCAATTCAGCCAGTTTTTCTTGGGAGGTTTTTTCCGACATCTTGCTGCGTAAAAAACGTAAATTCTGACTAAAAAAAGTGCTCATTGCTATTGTTTATTAAGTTAAAATGAATAAAATTCGTATCTAATATTTTCGTATATACTTTTCGAAGTTACGAAAGGTATTCAAAATCACCAAATAACTAGCAATTTTATGCAAGATCGTGCGGTTGTGCACATGGACTTGGACAGTTTTTTCGTTTCGGTGGAGCGTCTGCGGGATGATCGATTGCTGGGGAAACCGGTGATTGTCGGCGGACTCTCCGACCGCGGTGTCGTCGCCGCCTGCAGTTATGAAACCCGCACGTTCGGAGTGCGTTCCGCGATGCCCATGAAAATGGCCCTGAAACTTTGTCCTGATGCGATTGTCTTGCGCGGTGATTTTGAGGCCTATACCCAATATTCGGACGCCGTGACGTCCTTGGTCATGGCGGAGGCTCCCGTGGTGGAGAAGGCGTCCATCGATGAGTTCTATTTAGATATGACCGGCATGGAACGCTTTTTTGGGACCTACCAATTTGCGACGAATTTGCGTCAAAAAATCCATAAAGAGACCGGACTTCAGATGTCTTTTGGTTTGTCCGTAAACAAAACGGTTTCCAAAGTGGCCACCAATTTCGTGAAACCCGCCGGACAATACCAGGTGCACCCCGGGGAGGAAAAGGCTTTTTTAGCGCCGATGCCCGTGGGCAAGATTCCGATGATTGGGGCAGTGACGGCCCAACAATTACGCAACATGGGCATCAGCCACGTCGGGTCCTTAAGTCAAATGCCCCTCAAGCTATTGGAACGCACCTTTGGAAAATCAGGCATTCAGCTCTGGGAACGTGCGAATGGCATCGATTTACGGCCCGTAGTGCCTTATTCGGAACAAAAATCCTTGTCGAAAGAGATTACCTTTGAACAAGACACGACGGATGTGGGCTTGATTCGTCGGATTTTAGGTTCTCTGACCGAGCAGCTCGCTTACGACCTCCGACAAGCCGGTCAATGCTCCTCTTGCGTCACCGTCAAAGTCCGCTATTCGAATTTTGATACGCATACCCGGCAAATCACCTTACCGGCCACAGCTAGCGATCACCTCTTGATTCCGGCCGTACGGGATTTGTTTGAGCGTTTGTATGACCGACGTTTACTCATTCGGCTCATCGGCGTTCGTTTTTCCAAATTACTGCAAGGGCAGGAACAATTAGGACTTTTTGATCAAGGTGCGCGTTTGGTGCCTTTGTATGGCGCGATGGATTTATTGCGTAATCGCTACGGGGATTTCTCTGTCTTGCGGGCGAGTGGATTGATGGGACGTGGAGAACGGCGAAATGCCTTGCCTGAAAAATCGGAATAAACATGTATCTGAATTGTCATTCGTATTACAGCTTGCGTTATGGGACGCTTTCGCCGGAACAATTGGTCCAAGCGGCGGTAGCGCATGGGATACAAACGCTAGCGCTGACGGATGTTCATCGAGCTTCCGGGATTTTTGATTTTGTGAAGGCATGTCAACTTGCCGGCGTCAAACCCGTCCTCGGCATGGAATTCCGCCAAAACGATTCCCTCATGTACATCTGCATCGCCCGAAATGCCGAAGGTTTGGCCCAAATTCACCGCTTTGCCTCGGAGTATTTACTCGCCTCCGAACCCTGGCCCGAGCGCCCACCCGTTTCCCCCGATGTTTGGACAATTTTTCCCTATGCGCGCAAAATGCAAGTAAAAAGCTTGGGTACCCAGGAGCGCTGGGGGATTCGCGCACAGGATCGGAATCGTTTGTGGAAGGAAAAGGATCGGACGGGGATGGTCTGGTGCCAGGCGATTACCTTTTTGGATCAAAGGGGCTTTTCGATGCATCGTTTGTTGCGGGCGATCGACAAGAATGTCTTATTGAGCAAATTGGCCCCGGAGGCGCAGGCTTTGGCGGATGAGCGGATGTATCGTCCGGAGGAATTGGCTGTTTTTTGTGCGGATTTTCCGGAATTATTGACGGGCGCATCGGAGATTTTGGCGGATTGTTCCTTTTCGTTTGATTTTAAACTGCCAAAGAATCGGCGATTATTTAGTTCGAGTCGGGAAGATGACCGGGCCCTGCTCGCCAAACTCGCCGCCGAAGGCATGCGTCATCGCTATCCTCGGGCGGATCGGGAGGCGCAGGAGCGGGTCAAAAAAGAATTAAAGGTCATCCACGACTTGGGTTTTAATGCCTATTTTCTAATTACTTGGGACATCATTCGCTATGCGCGGTCGCGGGGTTATTTTCATGTGGGGCGAGGAAGTGGGGCGAATTCGATTGTGGCCTATTGTTTAGGCATTACGGATGTGGACCCGATTACGCTGGATTTGTATTTTGAGCGTTTTATTAATTCAGAGCGGACGAGTCCACCGGATTTTGATATCGATTTTTCCTGGGATGAGCGGGATGAAATCATTGATTATATTTTTAAGCGCTATGGGGCGCAGCACGTGTGTTTGTTGGCCACTTACGTCACCTTTCGCGATAAGTCGATTTACCGCGAATTAGCCAAGGTTTTTGGACTTCCCAAATCCGAAATTGATGCCTGGTTAGATCCCGCCACGGCGATGCGGGAGGTGGGGTCGGAGATGCAAGCCTTGATTGTGAAGTATGGCAATCTCTTGCTTGATTTTCCGAATTATTTAAGCATTCATGCAGGAGGTATTTTGGTTTCGGAGGCTCCTTTGGCCTATTATACGGCCTTGGAACCGATGCCGAAGGGCTTCCCGATTTGCCAGTTTGACATGTATGTGGCTGAGGAGATTGGTTTTGCGAAGTTTGATATATTATCCCAACGAGGCCTAGGGCATATCAAAGAATCCGTCGATATTATTCGGGCGAATCGGGGGGTGGATGTGGACATTCATCGGGTGCAGGATTTTATGCGGGATGAGGGGCTGCGGAAGCAATTGATGCGGCATGAAACGATGGGTTGTTTTTACATTGAATCGCCGGCGATGCGGTCTTTGTTGACCAAATTACGCTGCCAAGATTACCTGACGCTGGTCGCGGCTTCGTCGATTATTCGGCCTGGGGTGGCTTCTTCGGGTATGATGAAGGAATATATCGAGCGTTTTCATGCGCCGGATTCCTATGTGCCGGTGCATCCTTTGATGGGGGAATTAATGCGGGAGACCTTTGGGGTGATGGTCTATCAGGAGGATGTGATTAAGGTGGCGCATTATTTTGCGGGTTTGAGTTTGGCAGAGGCGGATGTGCTGCGCCGGGGGATGTCGGGCAAATACCGTTCGCGTGCTGAATTTGAGCGGATACGGGATGTGTTTTTTGCCAATTGCGCCGAGAAAGGCTATGATCCCGCCGTGTCGAAGGAGGTTTGGCGTCAAATGGAAAGTTTTTCTGGCTATAGTTTTTCCAAAGCCCATTCGGCTTCTTTTGCGGTGGAGAGTTACCAAAGTTTGTATTTGAAGACCTATTATCCTTTGGAATTCATGGTCGCGGTGATTAATAATTTCGGTGGATTTTACCGGACAGAGTTTTATGTACATGAGGCGCGGCGCTGTGGCGCGCAGATTCAGGCGCCGGAGGTGAATGCGAGTGATTTTTTGACGCGCTTGGAGGGGACGGTGGTTTGGTTGGGTTGGGTGCATGTCAAAGGTTTGGAAAAGCGAGTCGTTCGGGATTTATTGGAGGCGCGCGAACAGGCGGGACCTTTTCGGACTTGGGAGGATTTTGTGCACCGCGTGCCCATTGGCCTAGAACAGGTGATTTTACTGGTTCGGATAGGTGCTTTTCGCCGACTGGGTTGGGAGAAAAAACCCTTGCTTTGGGAGGCCCATGCCCGTTTTCAGGGGAATCGGGCGCCGGTGGTTTCGATGGATATGTTTTCGGAGCAAACGACGGATTTGGGAACCTTACCGGTCTTGGAACATGATGTGTTGGAGGATGCCTTTGATCAATGGGAGCTTTTGGGTTTTCCGCTCTGTTCGCCTTTTGATTTAGTGGATGAATTGCCCCAAACGCTTTTGAATGCCGATTTATGCTTCGAACGGGGCGATATTTTAGGCTATTTGGTCACGCTAAAACCCACACGGACGAAAAATGGGGACAGGATGTATTTTGGTTATTTTTTGGACGTGCGGGGCGAGTTTTTTGATACGGTGCATTTCCCGACGGATTTAAAAAAATATAGCTTTCGAGGCGGAGGCGTGTATTGGATGCAGGGAGCGGTGATGGAGGAGTTTGGACATCGAAGTTTGCGCGTACAAGCTTTGCGCAAATTAGGCTGGCGCGTGGATCCGCGACACCTAGATTAGAACAGGGATAATTGTTCTTCAAGAATAGGTTTTACGGGATTCGCCTGCATTTTTTGTTCGTCAAAAGGCTTTAAAAAAGACTTGATTTCTTCGCTGGGCATCGGCGAAATCCAGGATTTTTCAGCTTCAGGCGATAAAATAACCGGCATTCGTTTTTTGGTATTGTGGATTTCTTCCATCAGCGGATTCGCTGCCGTCGTCAAGATAGAAAAGCTGGGTTTGAATTCACGCGTGATCGGATCCATCCAAATCGCATAAATACCGGCGAGCGCGAAGGGGCCAGGGGAATTGAGTTCGATTCGATATTCGATTTTTTCCTTGCCCCGCGTTTGCCATTCGAAAAATCCGTCGACCAGCACCAAACAGCGCTGCCGTAGCACGGAGGGCTCAAAGGAGGCCTTTTCGAAAATCGTCTCCGATTTCGCATTCAGGGTTTGATTGGGCAAGGTGCTGGCTTGTTCGGCCGTGGCCCAAGCGGGAATGAGGCCCCAGGAAATCAATTGAATCAGGCCGGGTTTGGCTTGCGTAATAATGGGTAATTTCGGATGCGAAAACCCGGACTGTTTGCCACTCGGTAAAAGACTCGCCTCAAAAAGCGCCTGCGCCTCAAAACGTTTTTCGAGGGATTTTTTGGCACTTGTTTGGTCGGTATAATAACACATTTGATTAAATTTGGGGCCGATGAAACAATTTACAAAAAAATGCGTTTACCTTTAAATTTACAGCCATGAAAAGCCATTTTGCGATTGCGTATTCCTTCCTGTTTTTAATGGCCTTGCAAGCTTGTGGGCAGAACCCAAGTGTGGCCACCCAAACATCTAAATCAATGAGTCAATTGCCTACAACTGAAGCTGAGTGGAAAGCTAAATTAAGCCCCGAAGAGTTTTATATTATCCGTCAAAAAGGAACTGAGCAACCCTTTACAGGCAAGTTTTTAATGCACAAAGAAAAGGGAATGTATACATGTCGCGGGTGCGGTGCCCCCTTATTTAGTTCCGATTCAAAATTCGATGCGCATTGCGGCTGGCCTTCCTTCGACAAAGAAGTGAAAAAAGGAGTCATCAAAGAAACGGTGGATAACACCTTGGGTATGCGTCGGGTCGAAATTACCTGTGGCAAATGCGGCGGTCATTTAGGCCACGTCTTCGATGATGGTCCTACTGAAACGGGATTACGTTATTGCGTAAACTCGGTCTCCATCGGATTTGAACCCGCGAAAAAATAAGTTATTTCGTTTGATTTAATTCGGCTTTGCCGATTAGACCCACATTCGACCAAGTCATTTTTCCGTCTTTGTACATTTCCAAATAAGGGATTGCCTCAATTTTCTTGGCTTTGGCAAGCTCAGGATTTGCATCTACGTCGATTTCGAGTAATTCCACCGCACCGTTTTGTTCCTTCACCCAAGCTTTCAAAATGGGGCTTAATTGCTTGCATGGACCACACCATTCAGCATTATAATCCACGATTACTCGTTTTTTACCCTTGATTTTGGCTTCAAAATCTCCCATATTCATTCCTAAGGAAGCCAATTTGGCCTTAGCGCTGGTACTTACTGGCAGATTTGCCATATTCCAAGCGAGCATCCCTCCATCTAAATTATAAATACTTGTAAAGCCCGCGCTCGCTAAGGCATCAGCGGCTTGACTCGAGCGTCCGCCAGAAAGGCAGTACACAAAAACAGATTTGGATTTGTCTAATTTTGCGATGACGTCCTGGAAAGCGGAACTTGAAATATCGGCCATTTGAGCCCCCTCGATATGTCCTTGTTCATATTCATCGATGGTCCTAACGTCCAAAATGGTCGAATTTTCAACCTCCTTCATTAAGGATTGAAATGCCATCGCGTCTACGTTCTTTAGGCCTTCTGATTTTTTTGAAGATGTGGAACAAGAAAGGATAAAAAAGGCAAAAACGCCTATTAAGGCTATTTTATTGAGTTTCATGTTGTTATTGATTCGATCGAATGATACTTTCTATGGTACTGGCAGGCACGACGCCGGATTGTCGCCAAACCACTTTTCCGCCTTTGAATAAAATGAGGGTAGGTACGGAACGGATTTGGAATTTGTCGGCGAGTGATCGATTTTTATCGATGTCGATTTTGATGATTTTGGCTTGCTCACCTACTTTGGCTTTTACTTGGTCCAAAATCGGTTTCAATTGCTTGCAGGGACCACACCATTCCGCAGAAAAATCCACAAGCACAGGTTCGGTTGATTCTAATAATTCGGCGAATTTTGTCATATCAATTTAAAGATAACCATGTTCCCGCATTGTATACATTTTCAAAGCCTTTTGAAAGCAAGATATTTTTCGCTTGTCGGCTTCTTATGCCGGATGCGCAACACAACACATAGGTTTTTTGTTTGTCCAAGGTAGTGAAATCGCGCGAAATACTTTGTAAGGGTAAATTAATCGCACCCTTCGGATGTCCGTTTTTAAATTCTGTGGGCGTACGCACGTCGATGATTTGTGCGCCTAGGGCAACTAATTCCTTATAATTCACGCGTGGGCCTAAGCCAATTAATTTTTTTAATGCGTCGAGCATGGTATTTGATTTAATTTCGACAAATTTAGGTCGGAATTTTTGCCATTATCGTGACTTTTGTCTCTTGCGAGATTAAGAAATTTCCCCAAATTGCTTTTGATTCAAACAAAAAACTATGAAAAAATTACTCGTTACCTTTCTATTTGGCGCCTTGTTTTCAACAGGAATTTATGCCCAAAAAGTCCACAAAGTAGTCGTTCAAATGAATACAAGTGACACCACCGCTTGGCATGGTGCCATCCGAAATATTTCCAATCTGCAAACGGCTTTAGGGCCCAATACCCAAGTGGAAGTGGTCGCGCATGGTGCGGGAATCAATTTTTTGATTGGATCAAAGACGACCCAACAAGCAAAAATCGCCGAATTAGCTACTAAAGGCGTCACTTTTGTCGCTTGTGAAAATACGATTCGGGAACGGAAAATCGACAAGTCAACTTTATTGCCTCAATCTGGTTTTGTGCCTTCTGGGGTAGCCGAGGTGGTTTTGAAGCAAGAAGACGGCTGGGCTTTCCTGAAATATTAATTATTTCTTCATGGATTTAAAGGGGCCTAATTTATGTTGGGCCTCTGAAAAGCTGTCTTTATACGGACCGAAGGGATGATCGATGGGTTTTCCGCCGATATCTGGCCAGTCTTTTGAATTATCAAATCCAGGTCGTTCACGGGTGTTGATGTATGCGGCGAGATCCCAGGCTTGCTCCTCGCTGAGTTGGCGTGCCTGATAGCTAGAACCCTGTGGCATATTGTCATAGATATAGCCTGCTAACCGACTCAGGCGAAATAAGCCAGCTCCAATATTATAGCTATTTTTACCCCAAACAGGAGGGAAGGTATAGCCACCTGTGGCCGGATTTTTGATTCCTGTTCCTTCAGGTAGGTGGCAAGTGATACATTTTTCTTGAAAAAGGATTTTGCCTTTTTCAGGATCTGCGGCGCGATCTAAGAAGGCGATGTCGCGAATTCCGGTACCCCCCACTTTTGTTCCTTTCGGGATGTTTGTCCCCAGCCATTCCATATAGGCGATGATGGCTTTCATTTCTTTGCTGGTGGAGTCGATGCCTTTGCCGTTGAGGCTTCGTTGGAAACAATCATTTACTCGTTTTGCAATCGACTCCATGCCCCCGCTGCGGGCTCTAAATTTTGGATATAAGGCTGCTACGCCGAAATAATTATTTCCCCAAGGCTTCGTCCCTGCTTCTAAATGGCAATTTTGACAATTCATTCCATTGCTCGCCACCCTTACTTTTCCTTTTGGCCCTAAGTAATAGGAGGTATTTTCGATTAAGGCTTTTCCATAAAGGATTAGCTTCCCTTGTGGGGTTTTGGGAATGCTGGTGGGTTCGGGACCGACCCAGGGGCTTGCTTCTGTTTGTTGGCCTGATGCAAGAAAAATTTGACCTAAAAATAGGTTGGCCAATAAAGTAAAATACATCAATATTTTAAAGGTAAGTTTCATGATTAAACCTTCAGGTGAATGATTTCGATTTGGTTTTTATGGATGTGGATGAATCCTTTTTCGGCTAATTTTTTCATCAGGCGCGAAATAACTTCCCGAGATGAATTGAGTTCCATCGCTATTTCGGTGAATGAAACTTTGATGAGATTACTTTGAAAGCTTTTTTGATGTTGTTTCAAATACCATAACAGGCGCTCATCCAAATTATGAAAAGCGATTTGATCCAAGGTATCTAATAATTCTTCAAAACGGGAACGGTAGGTTTCGAGCACGAATTGGTACCAAGATTTATATTTGCTGGCCCATTCGTCCATTAATTCTGCCGGAATGGAAAGGACTTCCGTATCCACCAAGGCTTTCGCCATGATTTGGCTGTTTAAATGGCGGGCGGCGCAAGTCATCGAAATGGCACAGGCTTCTCCGGGATGCAGGTTGTACATGAAGACCTCGTTTCCTTCCTCGTCCTCGCGAAATACTTTGATGATGCCGTCGAGTACTAAGACCGCGGAGCGAATGGATTGACCGGTTTTCATTAAAAAATCATCCGCTTTGAATTTTCGGATGGTTCCCACTTGCTGGATTTTCTTCGCTAATTCCGGTTCAAATTGTGAAAAAAGGGTTTTGGTTTTGTCGGCAGCGCTCATGATAGAGAGATAACACGTTGTTCGCGGGAACTAGTAAAAGCCGCTTTGATGACCTGCATACATAGCGCGCCATCGCTGGCGGACACGGCGGCTTGGCCAGATGCGGCAAGGGTTTCATGCACATTGTTGTAGAACTGCATATAATCCCCCTTTTCAGAAGGGATACGGATGGGATCTTGGCCATCCACATGCAATAAACCAAAGGCTTCCGGACTTTCCGTTCCCCAATCGTCCCCTTGGGGTAATAAGCCCGCCACCAAATCCGGTTCTTGTTTATCTGCCCTTACCTTGAGGAAACTACCTTTTTTACCGTGTAATTGATAGGAGGGAATCGGCTCTTTGAAATAATAGCCTGCTTTTAAACGGACACGAAGCGTGGGGTAATACAATAAGATTTCAAATAAATCTTCCACTTGGGTTTCCGGTCTTGTCATTCGGAAATCGGCAAAAACAGCCTCCGGTTTGCCGAATAAATACAAGGCCTGATCGATGATGTGTGGACCTAAATCTTTCACAATGCCGGCGCCAGGTCCTGGAATTTCTTTATGTAATTTAGGTGATTGCGCGCCATTGAAGCGGTCAAAATGGAATTCAGCCTCCACGATTTCGCCCAATACACCTGAATCATATACCTTTTTGACGGTCAAAAAATCAGAATCCAAGCGCCGATTTTGATAGACAAAAATCTCTTTTTCGACCTCCTTTGCTAGTTTTTCTAAAGCTAATGCCTCCGAATGGAAAGAAGTAAAAGCTTTTTCAACCACGATATGTTTTCCCGCTTGAAGTGCTTTTTGAGCATATTCAAAATGCGTGTAAATCGGGGTATTGACGATTATCAAATCGATGGAAGGGTCCTTCAGGATGAGATCCATGTCGGAAACTGATTCGACGGAAGGGTAAAAGGATTGGATGTGTTTTTGGGTACGTTCCCAACAAGACACCAAAGTAAACCCAGAATGTAAGTGAATGAAAGGTGCATGAAATACGCGTCCCGACATACCAAATGATAAAAGTGCTGTGCGAATGGCCATGAATGTGATGCTTGTAATAAGTCGTAAAAGTAGGGGAAATATGGCTAATTATTCTAACTAATTTGGCTAGATCAGATATAAAAAATGTGATGATTATAAATGATTTATTGATTTCAAACCCATCTTTGGTAGACGAGGGCTGAATATTGGGTCTTTGATTTGACATGTAGTATTCTGATTTTGGTCAAAGAAAATCATCCAAAAAAAATCGGAGGCCTTTTTTTGGCCTCCGATATGATAGAACATTTGGGTAATACAAAGCTATTGGATTAGCTAAGAATTTTCTTTGCGTATTCAACGCATTTTTTTGTTTCCTGAACAGCGTCAGAACC
>CAIVPF010000107.1 GCA_903907745.1 uncultured Cytophagaceae bacterium
GTGCCGAGGAAAGTCTGAATCCAAAAGGCATACAGGTTTTGCTTGTATCGGGCACTGCTGGGATCCTGTGGCGTGGCGACGTGTTTGTGATGCCCCTTATTGTGCTCAATAAAAAAGTGCATATACAGACTCGTGAGTAGGAGGGATTTGGCTAAAAATTGTTCAAAAGGTTTCGTCCGATGCCCTAATTCATGCCCGACATTAATCCCAAATGCCCCACATAATAAACCCATGCTGATAATCCGACCCAAGATATCGATTCGGCTCAGGTTCGCTTGCGAAAAACTAGGTAGGAAAAGAAAAATCATGGCCCATAGCATCGGAACGATGGCATATAAAAGGATATCGTAGGCGGGATTCGATTTGGCGATTTGTTCCTCGGCTTCGTTCAGATTTATCGGGTCCGGTTTTAAGAACAATTCAGTCAGGGGAATGAGAGCAAACATGAAGAGTAAGATAATCCAACAATAGATTCCCCGCTGCGTAAAGGCCAAATAGCCCATGCCAAACAAGACAAAGGGACTCAAGTAGCGAAAGAAACGGATGAATGAAGCCAATCGATGTTCTATTTAATCTTCTAAAACTACAAAAAATCAATAAATAAATACCGATTTTCTTTTTTTTGGGAATGTTTTATCGGATTATCGGAATAATCGACTTGTTCACCGAATTTTTCCATTCTGCAGGAATAACCGAAATGATTTGCTCGCTTAAGGCCTCGATGACACCCTTCCGATTGTAATTTTCTGCATAAATTAAGGCCACTTCTCGCACGGGAGTATTAGACGGGATTTTGAAGATTTTTCTTTTTTTGGATGAATCTAAAAAATCCAATAACATGTGGGGAATGATGGTTTGTCCATGTCCATTTTCAGCTAGCCTTAACATCGTTTCTAAACTCCCCGTGTTATAATTTATTTGATTCATTTTTTTCGAATGTGTCCTAAGGTTACAAATGGAAGCAATTTGATTACTTAAGCAATGCCCCTCCTCTAAAATCCACAACTTTTCTGGGATGATGTTTTGTTCGATTTCCCCATTGTCGGCTATGACATTCGAATAGAGGAATAGCTCTTCGAAAAACAAGGGTACTTTTTGTATGTCCACCGCATCTTCGGGCACCAAAATGCCGATGTCTAATTTGCCGCTCTCAATATCTTTATAAATGTGATGGGTCGTCGTTTCGTAAATGTCTAGTGTAATATTGGGATAGCTAAGATTGAAATTACTGAGAAATTTTGGGACCAAATACGGAGCGATGGTGGGAATGATACCCATCGAAACATTTCCGATCACATCACTATGCCAACCTTTCGCTAAATCTTGGATGGATTTTTTCTCTTGAATGATTTTTCGGGCCGATTGAATTATTTTATATCCCTCCGTTGTCGGTGTAATCGGCTTAATTTTTCGATCAAATAAAATTAAATTTAATTCCTCTTCCAGCTTTTGAACTTGCATACTCAAACTTGGCTGGCTAACACAACAAAAATTGGCTGCCTTTGAAAAACTTTTATGGTCAAATAATGCTAAAATGTATTCTAATTGGGTTATTGTCATTGTATAAGGTTTGGCTATACTAATATAGGAAATATAGATTTGATTTATATTTTAATTGTTTAGATATTTGATTTTAAAATGTAAAAACAACATTTTTGATTATTTAAAAATCAATAAACCATGGATAATTCTGTAGACAATTCAACAAATAGCGGTGATCAGGCCAAATGTCCTTTTCCAGGAGTTAGTTCCATCGCCAAACAATCTAGTGCCGGTAGAGGTACACGAAATATTGATTGGTGGCCGCATCAATTAAAATTAAATATCCTTAGACAGCATTCGAATTTATCCAATCCAATGGATAGCTCTTTCAAGTATGCGGAGGAGTTTGCATCCTTAGATTTAAAGGCGTTAAAAGCTGATATTATCGAAGCATTGACCACTTCTCAGGAATGGTGGCCAGCGGATTGGGGACATTATGGTCCTTTTATGATTCGGATGGCATGGCACAGTGCGGGTACTTATCGGACGACGGATGGTCGTGGCGGTGGAGGAGCAGGGATGCAGCGTTTTGCACCTTTGAACAGCTGGCCAGATAATACAAATTTAGATAAAGCTCGTTTATTGTTATGGCCGATCAAACAGAAATATGGTCGGAAATTATCTTGGGCAGATTTGATGATTTTAACGGGTAATTGTGCCTTAGAATCGATGGGTTTCAAAACCTTTGGATTTTCAGGGGGTAGAGAGGACGTTTGGGAGCCACAAGAGGATGTGTATTGGGGAAATGAGCAGGTGTGGTTGGACGACAAGCGCTACACGGGAGATCGCGATTTAGAGAATCCATTGGCTGCGGTTCAAATGGGCTTGATTTATGTCAATCCAGAAGGACCTAATGGAAATCCAGATCCGATTGCCTCAGCCAAAGATATCCGGGAAACTTTCGCAAGAATGGCGATGAATGATGAGGAAACGGTGGCATTAATTGCAGGTGGTCATACCTTCGGTAAGACACACGGCGCGGCTGATCCAGGAAAATACGTAGGAAAAGAGCCAGCTGGTGCGAGCATTGAGGAACAAGGACTTGGTTGGAAAAATACCTTCGGAACCGGAAATGGCGAGTATACGATTACCTCGGGTTTAGAAGGGGCTTGGACGACTACTCCGACCCAATGGAGCAATAATTATTTTGAAAATCTTTTTGGATTCGATTGGGAATTAACGAAAAGCCCAGCAGGTGCAAATCAGTGGAAGCCGAAAAATGGCGGAGGAGCAGGTACGGTGCCTGATGCGCATAATGCGTCGATTAGTCATGCCCCAACCATGTTAACCACCGATTTAGCCCTAAAAGTAGATCCTGCTTATGGTAAAATTTCAAAAAGATTTTACGAAAATCCGGATGAGTTTGCCGATGCATTCGCGCGTGCTTGGTTTAAATTAACGCATCGCGATATGGGTCCTCGGACTAGATATGTAGGATCTGAGGTGCCGGCGGAAGTGTTGATCTGGCAAGATCCTATTCCTGCGGCTACCTATGCGGCCATTGACGCATCTGACATCGCAGCTTTGAAAAATAAGGTGCTTGCTTCAGGACTTTCGGTGAGTGAATTAGTGTCTACGGCTTGGTCGTCGGCGTCCACTTTTAGAGGTTCGGATAAGCGTGGTGGTGCGAATGGTGCGCGGGTACGATTAGCTCCTCAGAAGTTTTGGGCGGCTAATAATCCGGCTCAATTGTCCAAGGTTTTAGATGTTTTGGAGAAAATCCAACAAGAATTCAATGCTTCACAAAACGGAAAGCAAGTGTCCATGGCGGATTTGATTGTCTTAGGCGCTTCTGCGGCGATTGAAAAAGCGGCAAAAGATGGTGGACATGCCATTGAAGTTCCATTTACAGCGGGTCGTACAGATGCATCTCAAGAAGAAACGGATGTGGAATCATTCGGTGTATTAGAACCGATTGCTGATGGATTTAGAAATTACATCAAACCTCGCACTTTGATCTCTGCGGAAGATATGATGATCGATAAAGCGCAATTATTAAACTTAAGTGCGCCGGAATTAACGGTGTTAGTGGGTGGATTGCGTGTGTTGAATACGAATTTCGATGGCTCAGCTCATGGGGTATTGACGGCAAATCCAGGTGTTTTATCGAATGATTTCTTTGTGAATTTACTTGATTTAGGGACTATTTGGAATCCGCGTGATGCGCATCAATTTACCTTTGAGGGCGTTGATCGTAGAAGTGGAGCGGTGAAATGGCAGGCTACGCGGGTCGACTTGATTTTCGGATCTAATTCAGAATTACGTGCATTATCAGAAGTGTATGCATGTGAAGATGCGCAAGCAAAATTCGTCACTGATTTTGTGAGTGCTTGGACGAAGGTCATGAATTTGGACCGCTTTGATTTAAACTAAGCTATTTGAATTCTTTCATAAGGTCTTATTGGGAAATACCTGATAAGACCTTTTTTATGTCAAAATGGGAATGAAGAGAATTATTGGCGAAGAAGGTCTGTGGTAATAATCAGAGTTGCTTCATTTTCAACCATTTAGCTTAAATATGTATTTTTTTGCTATTTTTGATTTTTCGCTAGTTAATTCATTTGCCTTTGATGAACAAATAAACGTATCCGAATGACCATGGAAAAATATGGGAAGATATTATTATTCATAATGCCTGTTTTATTGGGGCTTATCCTCTTGGAAAAATTGTATGAAAAATTCGTTAAAAAAAGCCAAATAAATCAGCTTGACACAGCGAGTAGCATCACTTCGGGTATTACGATGATTACTAAAAATGTCTTAGGATTAAGTTTTACCGTGTTAAGTTACCAGTTCATCGAGGAGCGTGTGGCCCTCACGCATATTCAATCTACTTGGGCCACGTACCTAATTGCCTTTGTTGTACTCGATTTTTCGCATTATTGGATTCATCGGATTGAACATGCGAATAATTTTTTCTGGAATAGCCATATCGTTCATCACAGTAGTGAGGAATTTGATTTGGCTTGTGCGATACGCCAACCCATCTCTTCCTTTTTCAAAATTTTCACCATTTTCATGTTGCCCGCCGCGCTTCTAGGTATTTCGCCGTTGGTTATCGCGACGGTCACCCCGATTCAGTTTTTTGCGCAATTTTGGTATCATACTCGGCATATAAATCGCATGGGATTCCTCGAGCATATCATCGTTACGCCTTCGCATCACCGGGTTCACCATGCGATCAACGAGGAATATTTAGATAAAAATTTATCCCAAATTTTCATCATCTGGGATAAACTGTTCGGTACTTTTCAAGCCGAAAGTCCGGAGGTGGTACCTGTCTATGGCATTACGCGACCGATGCGTACTTGGAATCCAATCAAAATCAATTTTGTTCATATGTGGTTATTGATTCAAGATACTTGGCGTGCTAAAAATTGGGCTGATAAATGGAAGGTTTGGACGAGCCCTACGGGTTGGAGACCCGCCGAAGTGGCACAGGAAAATCCAGTTTTTAAAATAGAGGATGTCTATCATTTTGACAAATACACCTTTCAGCGATCGAACCTATTCATGGCTTGGGTTTGGATCCAAATTGGTGTTTTACTGTTTTTTATCACCTATTTTCTTTCCCATATTGGTTCCATAGGCCTACCTAATTTATTGGTCTATGGGGGATTTATATTTGTGTATGTCTTTGCATTGACCGACTTCATGGATGCGAATCGCACTTTTGTGGTTTGGGAATCGCTGAAGCTCGCCTATGGATGTTTTGTCCTTTGGTTTTTGGGTGATTGGTTTGGCTTACAAACCCATGTGCGTGATTCGAATGCATGGCTTATGATTTATTTTGGTCTATCGCTTTTTGTGACCATTTTTTTGGCAAAAACTTTTCAAACAAGCCGCGTAGGGACGCAGAATTTGGCGGCCTAATTCCATTTCTCCCATGAAAAAATTGTCAACAAATAGTTTCGCTATTGTCATCGGATTGGCACTGTTTTTTTTGTTTGATTCTTGTACCTCATCCACCCCATCGAAGGAAGGTTTTATCGAGGTAGAAGGCGGAAAAATTTGGTATCGAATCGATGGGGAAGGCGATAAAACGCCTTTGCTTTTATTGCATGGGGGGCCGGGCTCGTCGAGTTATTATTTGGAACCTCTGAAAGAATTAAGCGCGGATCGACCGGTGATTTTCATTGACCAATTGGGCTGTGGCCGCTCCACTCGAATTACCGATACGACCCTGATGACGATTGAAAAAAATGTGGAGCAACTCGAACAAGTCCGCAAAGCCCTCAAACTCGAAAGGTTTTATTTGTACGGACATTCTTGGGGCACGATGCTGGGCATGGATTATTATTTAAAATATCCCAAGGGCATTCAGGCTCTGATTTTTGCGAGTCCTTTATTTAGTACGCAGATATGGACCGCAGATGCGGATACGTTGATTTCAAAATTGCCTAAAGCCATTCAAGCCTCGATTCTAGAAAGCGAAAAACAAAAGAATTATAGTTCTGAATCTTATCAAAATGCTGTCAAGGTGTATTATAAGGCCTATTTAATGCGGACGGAACCTAAGAAATCTCAACAGGATTCCTTGGATATGTTTTTTGGGGAAAAGGTTTATACGTTTATGTGGGGACCGAGTGAATTTACGGCAACGGGAAATTTACTGCATTACGACCGGATCAAAGATTTACCGAATATCAAAGTTCCTACGCTGTTAACAGCTGGGGAATTTGATGAGGCAAGACCCATTTCTGTCAAATATTATCAAAGCCTGATTCCCGGTGCGAAATTTCAAATGATACCTCAGTCGGGACACGTCACGATGGCAGATGATCCGAAGGAAAATAACCGTATTCTTCGTGAATTTTTGCGGAAAATGGATGCCTTGCCTTAAGGGAAGAGATCATGAGGGGCATTATTCGTTTCTTTTTCCTAGTCTATTTTGTAGATTGACCCTTTTGAATTTTTCATGGAGCAAGAGAGGTATCTTAGGAAATCATCAAATTATTTATTTAACGGCATTATTGTCGACGTACGCTCTAATAAAAGTGACGAGACGCATTTTTTTGTAAGCTAATTCTATCCACCTTTGATAGAAATATCCACTTACCGTTTATGTTCTACCACTTAATTTATATCGATCCGAGTTCAGGAAGTCTTATTTTCCAAGGCATTTTAAGTTTAATCGTTTCATCTGCGTTGTTTTTTAAGCAAATCAAATTTCGAATAATTCATTTTATTAAATGGATATCTCGAAGGAATTCGCCTAAAAATTGAAAAAAACCTTTTTTTCATATAAGGACCCTTCGGCTCGAGTCGTTAAACAAGGTGGGGTTTACCTTCGATTTATTCATGATTCCTATCAGGCTGAATTCAAGCATTTGATGTCCTGTGGTTTATATGATACATTGGTCTCGCAGGGTCTCATGGTAAGGCATGTTGAGATCCCGAACGAAAAATTACCTTCAAGATATTTTGTAGAAATATTGCCGGAGCAAATCCCTTTTCATGTTTTGCCCTTTGAATGGACGTTTAATGATTGGAAAGAGGCGCTATCTGTTTTTTTAAAAATCAATCAAATCGCTCTGAGCCATGGTATGATTCTCAAAGATGCCACTCCTTATAATTTTGCGCGTATTGAAGGGGAAATGCGAATGTTTGATACAAGTTCCTTTCAGTTTTTCGAGGAAAAGTCATCCTGGATTGCCTATCGGCAATTTTGCCAAGAAATGCTCGGCCCTTTGGCTTTAATGAAATTTATGGGAAGTGCATGGTCCCGCCTATCGCAAAGCTACTTGAGAGGAATGCCGCTTGATTTTATCAGTCGGCAATTGCCTTTGGCTTCGTATTTCAACTTACCATGTCTTTTCCATTTGCATCTTCATAGCCGATTTCAGGCTAAGTCAGGCCAGGCAGTAGAGGTGAGAAATTTTCGTGGATTTACGAATGAAGGATTGCAGCTATTGCTTCGATCGCTTGAAAAAAAGATTGGCAGTTGGCAAGCAAAAACAAGCACCAAAAGTCTTTGGAACCACTATTACAAAGAAGACCTTGAATCTGAATTTTATTTAGCGAATAAGCAGGAGCTTATTTCAGCTTGGCTGAAGGCTAGAAATCCCAAACGTGTGACAGATTTAGGGGCTAATAATGGCTATTTTAGTTTGCTAGCTTCCCAATTTGTCGAACAGGTCTTGGCGATTGAATACAGTCTGGATTGTGTGGAAGGTTTGCAAGCAGAAATTCGAGAAAAGGGGATTAAAAACGTGACCACTTGCGTGGCAGATTTAAGCCAATTAAGTCCGGATTTAGGAAATGGATTTAAAGAATTTGCGAATTTAGGGACGCGCGGCCACGCGGATATGGTGATGGCATTGGCGCTAATTCATCATTTATGTCTAAGTTTTTCTTTTTCCTTTGATCAGGTTATCGGATTATGTAAGCAATTCACGACTGATTATTTGATCATCGAATATGTTCCAAAAGAGGATACGCAAGCCATGACCCTGTTACATACCTTGGAGGATCATTTCCAAGATTACACGGAGTCGAATTTCGAAAAGGCTTTAATTAAAAGCTTTACGATTCTTGAAAAAGTCCCGATTTTACAAACCAAGCGAATTTTATACCTAGCCCATATAGGCCATGAGCGCACCAAGTAAACGGATTGCGGAATGGCTACTGATTCTGTTTTACTTGTTTGTTTTTGCGACAACGCTGGTGGAACAGGTTGAATTTCTCAATGAAAATGCCATCGCGATTCCCATCGCATTGGCGGGCATATACATCACGATATGTGTGGGGTTTCGGTATAGCCTTTTCTATGCTTTGCTGGTATTTCCTTTGGGTTTTGATTGGTTGTATTTCCAGGTCATGGCGCCCCATTTACCTGCATTTTTTATTCGTTTTCATCAGAATCGTTGGATTTTTGGAGGTCTTTATCTGCTTTTTTTAGGGTTTTTATTTTGGAAAAATTGGCTCTATGTTGGCTTAATTTGTTTTTTATTTGGTGGTTTTTGGGTGGAAAAGAACCTTTTTACGCAGGTTTATCACGCTTTTCAATTTTCGCATGAGGGGCTGATTAGTCCTTCTATTTTACAAAGGAATTTAGCCAGAATTGATTCAAACGACCAATCGCCCATTTACTTGATTTGTTTGGATGGCTATCCAAAACTTGCTGGAAGCCCTTATGCGAAATTTGGCCGTTTGGATTCGATTCTTAGGCAGGAAAAATTTCATCCGCAGGATTATGTAGCTCATTCGTTTCAAACGCCGGTTGCGGTGCGTTATTTACTCACTGGAAGGTTTCAAAAGCAGGAGTTTACGAATTTAAATGCCGCGGCTTTGGGGCGAGAATTGACGAGTAGTTTACGAGGTATAAGGCCTAAGAACCAGATTTATTTGGGATCTATTTTAGGGAATTATAATTTATCAAAACCGTTTTTTTCTGCCATTGAATCGATCAGGCCCAATCGCATGTTCGTAAAGCCCTTTCATACAGTTGTAGGCGATGAAAATCGGATTGGGTCGAGTAAGTTTTTTGAAAAATACCATGCAGGTTTATTGGCGCAAATTGATGGTAAAACACGACAAACCAAATTTTTACATTTTCTAACCTTTCATGGTTTATCGGCGGAGAAACGGGTCTTGGTGAAGGAGATTTCTTGGGCGGATCAACTTTTAATTCAAATAATACATCGGCTCAAGACTCAGGCTCCTCAGGCTAAAGTAATCATTTTCTCCGACCATGGAGAGCGAGAAACAAAAGGAATGGATCCACGGCGAGCTATTTTCTATGTGAATTTTTAATGTCCTTTGGGTTAAATATCCCATGTTTTTCGAAAAAAATGGGTTTCATTTTGAAATCATTTTGTACTAAAATCTATTGATTTTTAGTAACTTACAGCTCAACCAAAAAAAAACTATCATGAAAAAAATTATTTTATTCGTAGGTTTTGCTGTGTCTACGTTCAGCATTTCCGCACAAACAGCTGGAAAGATTTTTTCAGGTCCTGATGCGGGGAAACCTTTTCAATTAGGTTCTCAAAAAAGTGTCCAAATTATTTTGGATGCTGTGAAGGCCTATAATTCCAATGACTCGGATAAGGAACTTACGTTCTACTCGGAGGACATGCAAAAGAAAATGTCGGAATACAATCACAAAGCCCACGCCTATGCGAAAACTTTGAATGATGTACCTGCGGCTATTTTGCCATTAAAAGTGCCTGGTTCTACGGATGAAATAGTTTTGTTAGAATCCGTTGAAAATCGTGAAGCAAAAAATGGTTCAAAGCAAACTTTGAATTTGTTCGAAATTTTCAAAGTGAATAAAGCGGGTAAAATTGTAGATTTTAAGCAATATTCATCCATTCCTCCAACTAACGAATTTGGAAAAACATCAGGAGGTAAATATTTTACGAAAGATCCTGCGAATGAAGTGAATGGTAGATCTTTTCAGTTTTCGAATCGCGGTGAAGTTGCGGTAATTGAAAAATTAAACAAAGCCTATAATGCCATGGACATCAATACCATGACCGAATTATTTGCTGATAAAATCAATATCACTGATTTTGATGGCAATAAAATGGTCTTAGACAAAAAAGATCTTCATTTGTTAATTGATCCCTATACGTCATTAAATTGGTCTTTAATCGCTATTCTTCCTTTCAAGCTTACAGCTACCGATCCAGCTTCTGGAATTATGGTAACCGCACGAGAGAAACGTGTTTTCAAAGATGGAACGGTTTGGGACAAAACCTTAGCTGAATTTTTCAGCTTTAATTTAGAGGGAAAAATTGACGGAGTGGAACAATTTTCTCACGGCAATAAATAAGTCAACATTCATTAAAAGAGCCCGGACAAAACATCCGGGCTTTTTTTTTAAGGGATGGGATCAATAACGATTTGCGAATTGGCTGGTTTTATTTGATGGACATGTTTCATTTTTAATTAAATAGGGGGAAGCGGGCATAATCGATTTATTTTAACGATGAGCCTGTAATTTGATGTTTGACCATTAACTTTAATATTCGAATAATCTGATCTTGTTTATAATGAAAAGAAATAAAAAAATTGGTCTAGTATTGCTGGGCATTTTTGGGGGAATACTTTTTGGGCTATTTACTTTGATTTCTTGCCGAGTAGACAATACCCCATATTTTAATTCAGGCTATTATCAGCGCACTTTATCTAGATTAGACAGTCTGACGAAATTTCGTAAACAAAGTAGTGGTGACATTCAGGCTGGATTTTCAAAAGTGAGTATTAATCCAAGTGTGGGGCATGTTCAGGATAATATCGAATTAGGGCAATTTAAAGAAGCTCCCTTAGCTGGTTATGGTGCGCGTAAAGGCAAGGTTGCTACAGGTGTTCATGATAGTATTTTTGTGAAGGCGGCTGCAATCAAAGTGGGGCTAGAGCTTGTGGTCCTTGTGGGTGCGGATATTTTAATTATGCCGCCTAATATCATTGATGAAGTCACTTTATTACTTGAAAAGAAAGGGATTCATCGTAATCAAGTATTTTATTCTGCCTCGCATTCTCATTCCAGTATAGGGGGATGGGGACCTGGATTTATCGGTGAGCAATTTGCTGGAAATGCTAATCCTAGTATTAATCAATGGCTTGTCAAACAAATCGCTCAA
>CAIVPF010000108.1 GCA_903907745.1 uncultured Cytophagaceae bacterium
TATGGATTTTTGTTGGACAATGCCTATGTGGTTGATTTCGACAAAGGAATTGAATTTTTGGTGACCGCCGTGATTTTATGTAATGAAGATGAGGTGTTTAACGATGAAATATACGACTACGATACCATCGGTTTCCCATTTTTCAAAGCTTTAGGGCAACACATTTATGACTACGAATCGACACGTAAAAAGGCTATTTTGCCCGATTTGGACTATTTAAAATTTAATTATGAAAAATAAGATTTGGATCTTTTTAGGTCTTTCCTTTGCTGCTTTAGGCCAGGGCAAAATCAAACCGATAGGAATTGTACAGGTTTCCGTAGGGAATGTACGTTCGGAACCGGCGCAGTCGGCGGAGATGTCGACGCAAGTCCTTTTAGGCACCCCTGTGAAAATATTGGAAAAGGCGGATGCTAAGAATTGGTACTTGGTCCAAATGCCGGATGAGTACCAGGGTTGGATCGAAGGGGGAGCTATTGCCCGTATGGATTCCTTGGAATTCAAACAATACAAAAACCAAGGAATCGAGCTTATTTTCACGACATTTCAAGGAAAAATTCATAGCCATGCGAGTGAAAAATCCGAGATAGTTTCAGAGCTTGTCTGGCTCGATCGGCTGATTGGACTAAAAAAAATGTATGGTTTTTGGGAGGTTATTTTGCCTAATGGTGAAAAAGGATTTGTCAAAGAACAGGAGCTTCAGGCTTATCGGGATTGGTTATACTCGAATTCCGAACCCACCAAAAACCGGATTTTATTCGCCGCGCACAGCTTGTTAGGGATTCCTTATTTATGGGGCGGTACGTCGGTGAAAGGCTTGGATTGCAGTGGATTTACGAAGACCGTTTTTCAGGCGAACGGCTGGGTTTTACCGCGCGATGCGAGCCAGCAAGCTAAGGAAGGATTATTAGTCGATTCAACGCGCAATTGGTCCAATTTAACCGTAGGAGATTTACTTTTTTTCGGCGAAAAAAGAGCCAATGGAACCTTTAAAGTGGTACATGTAGGATTGTGGGAAGGAAACCAAAGCTACCTGCACGCGTCGGAACGCACACGTAGAGCGAGCATGGATCCGAATGCCAAGGAGTTTGATGCCTATAATTTAAATCGCTATTTATTTACAAAACGCATTCAAGCCGCGGTAAATCAGGTGAAGTCGCTGGCGAAAACGCCTTAAGATTTGGCTTGCCGATTGGAATACAAAAGCACTAAAATTCCGAATATGACAGCTGGAATCGAAAGTATTTGACCCATATTGAGGCTCAATTGATCTTCAAAGGCGCTTTGATTTTCCTTTAAAAACTCATAGAAAAAGCGAAGCGAAAAGAGGATGACCATGAAAAGCCCGGTCAATAAACCATGCTGGGTTTGTGCCTTCTTTTTATTCCATACCCAAAGCAAAAAGGCGAATATCAAAAGGCAAGAAAGCGCTTCGTAAAGCTGCGAGGGATGACGGGCGATAACCATGGCAGGATCACCGGATATATTAAACTCGAAATCACGGTAAAATTTAAATCCCCAAGGCAATTCGGTCGGCTTACCGATAATCTCCGAATTCATTAAATTCCCAAAACGAATGAAAAAACCGGCCAAGGCCGAAGCAATCACAATACGGTCCGTCACATACAAATAGGATGTACCTTTATTTTTTTTCGTGTAGATATAAAATGCGGTAAACAGGCCAATTGCCGCGCCATGAGAGGCCAAACCGGAAAAAGGCGGGGTGATCATTTGGATAAAAAACCGAGCTGGATCAGCTTGCAAAAGAGGAAATTCGTAAAACACATAATGGCCGACACGAGCGCCGACAACAGTGGCCACCATCGCATATAATAATAATTGGTCCGCTTGTTCCACCGGTCTCCCCTCTTTTTTAAACATGTAGGAGACCACCTGAAAACCAGATAAAAAGGCAAGGGCGAAACAAAGCCCATAATATCGAACGGAAAAACCGAATAAATTAAAAATTTCTGGATTTGGATTCCAATCAACAAAGGTAAGGACCATGGGCTAAAAATCTGATGCCCTCAAATTTACGTGTTTTTAACTTTCTTGACCATGAAATTGATCGATTTTTTAATTGCCTTAGCCGGATACAAGCGAATAGGAAAACCTAATGAATAGGATTCATGCGCCACAAAGGCAAATAATAAGAGAATTATGAGTGATTTTTTCATGTGCTTGTTGATCTATGGCCTGCAAATATACAAAGCATAAGGTACTTTGCAATACAAGGTACTATAAATATTTAATTTTTTAGGGGGAATTGGTAGACTAGATGCGCTCGTTCGTCGATTGGTTGCGCCAAATTGTTATGAAAAAAAATTGAGATAAAATTTTTTGTCTTATTATTGCGTTAGGAATTCAGAATCAATTAAACCCTGTCCTTTTATGTTCCAGAAAAAAGTATTCATCGCCCTCCTAGCTGTCGCTTCATTTGCTTCATGCTCTAAAGAAGAAAGCCTAAGCCCAGGCACTACGATTAGTGGTGTTAATGTACCGGCTGCTGTTTCATCCGCTGTTGCCAAAGCCTATCCAAACTCCAGTATTGATTTTTCGGTTATTGCGCCTAATACCTTGTATGCAGCTGACATCACCTCGGCCACCAAGGAAGTGCAAGCTGTCGTTACTCCAAAAGGGGAAATTCGCGAAGCCTTTATTAAAATTGAAGCCAAAGATCTTCCCGCAGCCATCACGACCTATTTGGAAACTAATTTTAAAGGCTACGAATTTGTTCATGCGGGTCAAAAAACCACTGGCACACCGACGGGATACCGCGTTGAGATAATATATAACAAGGAATTCACTTCCCTAATTTTTGACGAAAAAGGAGCATTTGTTTCCAAAATGGTGGGTAACCCGGGATTTGGTCCAGGTCCAGGGAAGGTCGGAAAAGGCGGACCGGCTCCGGCAGTAACTGTTCTTGCCTTAGCCGATTTACCAGCGCCTGTGCAAGCCGCCATTAAGGCCTATACCTTTAAAAGAGCCATGGCGATTGTGGCACCAGATAAATCAACGATTTACCACATTCACGCCGAAAAAGATGGTTTAACCTGGGATTTAGATATTGACGCTACAGGCAAAATTCTTTCCGTTAAGGAAATGAAACCGATGCCGACCATCACCGAAGCCGACATCACCACGCTACCAGCGGCGATTAAAACGTATTTGGATGCGAATGCGCCAGCAGGCTGGACCTTTAAAAAAGCAACTTCCATCTCTTCTGATAATGTCATTATTCATTACCATGTTTTGGTGAACAGCGGAACAAAGGTGCTTACCTATATGTTTGACAAAGATTTCAAAGTCATTACAAACGCAGGAAAAGGACCAATGGACAATCCATCCTTGCCAAAAGCAAGCATTACAGAAATCACGAAAGATAAAATTCCAGCGGCTGCGACGAGTTATTTAGCTGCCAATTATGCCGGATACGTATTTATCAAGGCCATCAGCGTAAGCTTAGATGGCACCGTTAAGGAAATCGAAGTGTTTATCACCGTGGGCGATAAAAAATACAAAGTGGAATTCGATGCCACTGGTAAATTCCAAAGTGCAGTTTTATTATAGCATAACATCAATTTAATCCCAAAAAGGCTTGCTTCGGCAGGCCTTTTTGCATTAAATTCGAACATGCAAGAAATCGAACCCTCCTTCCAATGGGAAAATGAATACACCGCAGCCCATGACAAAAAATCACCTTTTTATGGCCGTTCCTATTCCCAAACCGAATATGAGCACGATATCTACGGATATTACATCCATCCGCTTTGGGATGAAATAGAATCCGAAACACTTTACTGTAAAATTCTATTTAGCGATTATGACCTACAATATTCGATCATCGAATTATTTGGCGAATGGAATGATACCTTGCACAACGACATCATGTGGTTCAAGCGCCACGTAATCGATCATCTACTTGCCCAAGGCATACGCCATTTTATTCTTTTGGGGGAAAACGTATTTAACTTTCATGGTTCTTTTGAAGATGATTATTATGCGGAATGGTTCGAAGAAGTGGAAGAAGGATGGATTGTCGGCATGCATTTTGCGGAATTTGTCGAACGCGAATGGGAGAAATACAAAATCGACTATTACATTAATTTCGGAGGAGCACTTTCCATTCCGAATTGGAGAACCCTGAAACCGGAACAAATATTCCTCTATTTAAAACACGTGATAGGTCGTCGATTAAATTGAACAACCCCTTTTTCAAGGATAGGATTTTACATTTTTTAGTTTAGATTTGTGGCTGATAAAAAACCTACAAAATGAAAAAAGCATTAACCTTACTTCTCCTATTCGTATCCATGGTAGGATTTTCAAAAAAACCAGACAGCCGTTATTTTGAAATGCGTATTTATTATTGTCATCCAGGGAGATTGGATGCTTTAATTCAACGCTTTACAAACCACACAACGAAAATTTTCGAACGCCATGGCATGACGAATGTTGGCTATTGGATTCCAAACAAAAACGACGAAAATGCCCTTTATTACATTTTAGCCTATCCGAGCCAAGCTGAACGCGATTCTTCTTGGAAGAAATTTGGCCGTGATCCGGAATGGAAAGACGTGGCTAAAAAATCGGAAGAAAGCGGCAAGATTGTTGCCAAAGTAACAAGCATTTTTATGAACGCAACGGACTTTTCACCAAAAATCAAGCCTTCTAAAGGTGCCGAAGATCGTACATTTGAATTACGTACCTACACTCCGGCCCCAGGTAAATTAGACAATGTCCTAACCCGATTCCGGGATCATACCACCAAACTTTTCAAAAAGAGTGGCATGGAAAACATTGCCTATTTTACGTCCATCGACAAGGACCCAAGCAAAGAAGGGAAACTAGTATACATCATCGCACACAAAAACGAAGACGCAGCTAAAGTCTCTTGGGATATTTTCAGAAAAGATCCAAAATGGCTTAAAGTCAAAGAAGCTTCTGAGGTCAATGGTAAAATCGTAGACAAAGTAGAATCTGTTTTTATGAGCCCGACGAGTTTTTCAACGATTCGGTAGTCCTAGCCATAATTTTTAATAAAAAGTCCCTTGAAATCAAGGGCCTTTTTATTTTATCTGGATTAAAATTTTACAAAGTTTTAAACACATTAGGATTTTAAAAGGATTTCATTGAAATTTAGGTTTATTGAAAATAAACCTACCTACCTATGAATTATCGTCGACGGAAGTCCTTGTTGGTCTTTTCTGTATTTGCTTTTGCTTGTATCGGTTTTAGTTTCGCCTTTCAAAAAAATACGCATCAGATTTGGGGTCAACGATTAGTAGACTCACTCTCAGAAACCCAAAAAAGAGAAGCCCAACATGCATTAAAAGGGCTTGTAGTACATCCCGAATTAGAATTAAAAGTATTTGCCACCGAACCGATGTTGCAAAATCCGACCAACATCGACGTTGACGCCAAAGGCCGCGTCTGGGTTCTCGAAGCCTATAATTACCGACCAGGCATTAACGGAAACCCAACAAATGCGGAAGGCGATAAAATCCTCATTTTGGAAGACAGCAACGGAGACGGCCTGGCCGACAAACGAAGTATATTTTACCAATCCAAAGACCTCAATGCTCCCCTGGGAATCGCCGTATTAGACAGCATGGTCATCGTTTCACAAAGTCCCTACATGTGGAAAATGTTTGACGATAACCGCGATGGAAAAGCAGACAGAAAAGAAATATTATTTCAAGGTATCGGAGGCGAACAACATGACCACGGCGCCCATGCCTTTATTTTTGGACCGGATGGGAAATTGTATTTCAACTTTGGTAACGAAGGAAAACAACTCCTCGACGCCCATGGAAAACCCGTACTCGATCAAGATGGGGATGCCATCGGACCCAAAAAATACAAACAAGGCATGGTTTTCCGCTGTAATCTAGACGGCAGTCAAGTCGAATGCCTAGGACATAATTTTAGAAATAATTTTGAAGTGACGGTCGATTCCTATGGGGCCATGTGGCAATCCGATAATGACGACGATGGCAACAAAGGCGTGCGCATTAACCACGTCATGCCCTATGGAAATTATGGCTATACGGACGAATTGACCGGGGCCGGCTGGTCCGTGAATCGGACAAATATCGAACCAGAAATTCCCCGTCGGCACTGGCATTTAAATGACCCAGGTGTCGTTCCAAATTTATTGCAAACCGGATCAGGAAGCCCGACAGGTATTCTGATTTATGAAGGAAGCCTTTTACCCGAGGTTTTCAGAAATCAAATCATCCATTGCGATGCAGGACCAAATGTCCTTCGATCTTATCCAGTAAAACCGCAAGGAGCTGGATACTCGGCTGAAATCGTCAATTTAATTGAAGGGAAAAACGACCAATGGTTCCGACCATCAGACGTGGCGACTGCGCCAGATGGATCCCTTTTTATGGCCGACTGGTATGACCCGGGCGTAGGTGGACACCAGGCAGGCGACCAAGTGAAGGGCCGCATCTACCGATTAGCGCCTAAAAATCACGCCTATAAAATTGAGCCATTGGATATTTCGACTGTCTCAAAAGCACTGAAAGCCTTAGAAAATCCGAATTTAGAAACGAGGTATTTGGCATATCGCCAATTACAAAAACAAGGAACCGAAGCTTCAAAAGCGGAGGAACAGAGTTTCCTTACAAACCCAAATCCACGTTTCAGAGCTCGATCTTTCTGGTTACTGTCACAAGGGAAATCAAGCTTAAGCTATATCGAACAAGCCGCCAAAGACCCGAATCCTGATATTCGGATGATGGCTATTCGCGCGATGTCGCGGAAGAGTTTTGGTCTATGGCGGGCATTGGCTCAAACGATGGCGAGTGATACGGATCCACAGGTTCGTCGGGAATTAGCGATTGCCCTACGCCATAATGCGAGCCCGAATGCAGATAAAATTTGGGCGAAATTGGCGGCCCAACATGATGGCCAGGACCGTTGGTACCTAGAGGCGCTCGGAATCGGCGCGGACGGTGCATGGGAAGGCCGAATGGAGGCTTATTTGGCAGAAATTAAAACAGAAAAGCCCCTTGGTTTTCAAGATATTATCTGGCGAAGTCGGACCGAACAAGCACTTCCCTACTTAGTGGAATCGTTGAAATCATCCATTCCTTTGGAACAAAAATTACGTTATTTCAGAGCCTTGGATTTCATTCCAGGAAATAAAAAATCGGAAGTTTTGGTTAGTTTGATCAACAAAGAATTCAAACAAGATCAAAAAGCGCAATTACTCGCCATCCGCCACATCGTGCCTGCCTACATTCAAACGAATATGGCTGCGCGGAAAACGCTGATTGCATTATTGGCCAAAACCGCTGAAGTTGACTATTTAGAACTTGTGGATAAGTATGAATTAGCCGAAGAAGGCCCGAAAGTCCTCGACTTGATACTAGCTGGAAAACAAGCAAGAAAGGCGGGACAGATTATTTATAAGCTTCAAGGCGGAGCTGATTTAGTAGCAAAGAGCGCCAAAAACGGAAATGAGAAGGTACGTCGGGCGATCATCGAATCCATACGCTGGCAGGGAAGACAAGAATCCTTGGCCTTGTTATTTGATATGATGACGAATCCAGTTTATCCATTGCCGATTCAGCGCGAGGCGGCGCGTTCCCTAGGAAATTCAGCAGCCGGTGAAGATTTTGTTTTGGACATCTTAAAAAACAAAAAGGTGCCAGCAACCTTTATTCCTGGGGTGGTGGAAAGCGTGAGCCGCACCTGGCGAAAAGCAATTAGAATGGAAGCAAATAGCTATTTAGGGGCCAGTGCAGAAGGTTCAAAAACGAAACACCCGCCACTGAATGAGCTTGTTGCCCTGAAAGGAAATGCCAAAGAAGGTATTAAAAGCTTTATCAATCAATGTTCGATGTGCCATCAAATTGATCAAAATGGAATAGATTTTGGACCGAAATTATCGGAGATTGGCAGCAAATTATCGAAGGACGGGCTTTATTTATCCATTTTACATCCGAATGCGGGCATTGGCTTTGGCTATGAAACCTATGAAATTAAGACGAAATCGGGAGATACCTACCAGGGGATCGTGATTTCAAAAACGGAAACGGATGTGATTTTGAAAATCCCTGGAGGGACTATCCAAAACTTTAAAACATCGACCTTAGCGTCTGTAAAACAATTGCCAGAATCTTTAATGCCGGAAGGCTTGGCAGATCAAATGAGTACGGCTGAATTGAGTAATTTAATTGAATATTTGACAACTTTAAAAAAGAAATAAGATGAATCGTAGAAACTTTGCACAAATGGTAGGGGGGAGTTTTTTAGCGGCTGGCATGACGAATAATGCCCTAGCTTCTGAGACAAATAGTGTTTCCAAGGCTTCCAGCCTTGCACAGGCACCGTATAAAATGAATTATGCGCCGCATTTTGGTATGTTTAAAAATCATGCGGGTGCGGATGAAATCGACCAATTGAAATTTATGTATGACATGGGATTTCGGTCCTTGGAAGACAATGGACTGATGGGTCGGACGCCTGAAATGCAAACAAAGATTGGGGATACACTCGCAAAATTAGGCATGACCATGGGCGTTTTTGTGATTCAATACGAAGGGTTTTTTGATAAACAAACCATGACAACGGGGAGTAAGGAATGGGCTGAAACCTTCACGAAATCTTGTAAGAGCGCGGTGGAAACTGCAAAGCGTGTCAATGCGCAGTGGTGCACCGTGGTTCCGGGAAATTTTACGAGAAAATTACCGATGGGCATTCAAACTGGCCATGTGATCGATAATTTAAAAAGAGGTGCAGAAATATTGGAGCCTGCTAAATTAACGATGGTATTGGAGCCATTGAGCGATAATCCAGATTTATTTTTGCGTTATTCGGATCAAACTTATGCGATTTGTCGGGCCGTAGGAAGTCCATCCTGCAAAATCCTTTTCGATATGTACCACATGCAACGCAATGAGGGAAACATGATTGCTAATATGGACCTTTGCTGGGATGAAATCGCCTATTTCCAAATCGGCGATAATCCAGGTCGTAAGGAACCAACCACCGGAGAGGTGAATTATGCGAACATCTTCAAACATCTTTACGAAAAAGGCTATAAAGGCGTTTTAGGCATGGAACATGGTAATTTCTATCCAGGTAAAGAAGGGGAAGTGAAACTGATGGAAGCCTATCGCAAATCTGATGTATCCATTTAATTTGGATATATCAGATTTAAATTAGATATTCGTCTAACTATTTAATTGTATGATGGATATCACCTTTAAAGCGATTAATGACCCTACACGCCGTGACATTTTGGTGTTTTTGACTCAAGGACCCCAAAATGCCGGCGAAATAGCGAAGCAATTTGCGATGACGAAGCCGAGTATTTCGCATCATTTAGACTTATTAAAACAAGGAGAACTGATATCGGCTGATAAAAAAGGGCAATTTATAATTTACTCCTTGAATCGTTCGGGTTTCGAATTAATACATACTTGGTTTCAAGGATTTTCTCAGCATTTTGAATTTCCAAAACCTAAAATTAGATTAACTTTGTAAGTAACCGCTTTATAAACGTCTATTCAAATGTCGAATTCGCCCATTCCTGCTTCCTTATCTTTTTTACAAACCTACCTACCTTCGGACTGTTTGGCCATTGGCGTAAGTTCTTTGCCTTCGCGGAACATTTTCCAATCCATTGCTGATTTTTTTGCATCAAAATCTGGTAAAAATCGTATTTGCTATGTAGCGGTGTCGGCACAGGAAATCAAATTACTGCAATTTCAGGGCGACCAATTATTGACCGAGAAAACATTTCTCATTGACGGTTTGGAGCATTTAGAACTCAGCGAAGGAAGCACCGATGATGGATTAATTCATCTTTTACACATCCATGTAGGAGAAATAAAATCTGTCAACAAAAAGGGCATTAAAAAGATTGCTTCGCATTATTTCAAATGCATGCCACCTTTATTGGGATTGAACACCTCCCCTATTCAGGCAATTCACGAAATCCAATGGGCGCATCAAAGTAAAAAATTAGTGCAAGAAACCCTGAGTTCCTGGCCAGCCAAAATCGAGGCACGCCTAGCCGAAGAATTCAGAATCGCTGAAGAAATTAGACGCCAAGAAGAAGAGGCGAGACGGTTAATCGAGGAAGAAAAACGCTTAATCCGAGAGGAAAAATTAAGGGTAAAAGAAGAATTAAGACAACAAAAAATTGAAGCCAAACGCCTTAGACTAGAGGAAAAAGCCAGAAGAAAAGAAGAAAGAAGACAAGTAAGAGAGGCGAAAAGACAAGAAAAAGCAGAGCAGTCACGCCTGAAACAAGAAGAAAAAGAAAGGCTTCGCGAAGAACGAAATCAGCAAAAAGCGGAAAGGAATTAGAAACATTTGAAAACATTAAAATAAGAGGCTCAGGCCTCTTATTTTTTTAGTTCATCTTCTATTTTTAGCGAAAATAAATCACCCGATTTTATCGCGACCCAAGTAACCAACACTAAGGTTAATCCTGCGCCCATCAGAACAGAAGGAACCGTTCCAAATAGTTTGGCCGCCACGCCTGATTCAAAAGCTCCCATTTCATTGGACGTACTCACAAAAACCCCATTCACGGAAGAAACACGGCCCCGCATTTCATCGGGCGTATAAAACCGCAAAACCGTTTGTCGGATTACCACACTCACTGAATCAAATGCACCCGTAAAAAATAACGCGATGACGGAAATCCAGAAATTAGTTGACCATCCGAAAACAAACGTCGCAATCCCAAAACCTGCAATCGCCCACAATAAATTCCGCCAAGCATGATTCAAAGGTGGATAATACAGCAAAGTAACCATCGTAATTACAGCACCCACGGAAGGTGCCGCACGTAAAATTCCTAAACCTTCGGCACCCACATGCAAAATATCTTCCGCAAAAATGGGCAATATCGCAATAACCCCACCAAATAACACGGAGAACAAATCCAGTGAAATTGCATATAAAATAATCTTTGTCTTAAAAACATAGGAAATCCCTTCCTGCAAACTTTGCCAAATGGACTCGTGCTGAACATGTTTGGGAGGAATGGGCCGACTTTTAATTTGGAAAATACAAATCATCACGGCCACTAATAAAACAACAACCGTCCATAAAGAACCCGCTAACCCCGCATATACATATAAAAATCCTGCCACTCCAGGGCCTATGATAGATCCAAACTGCCAAAAAGAACTATTCCATGTCGCAGCATTTGCGAAAACCTCTTTGGGAACTAAAAAAGGATTTAGAGAGGAAGCCGCCGGACTAAAAAATCCTTTGGCCAGGCCAATCAAAAAGATGACAAAATAGATAGTATAAATATGGTATTGGGTATCGGAACTGGTCAATTGCGTCCCCGAATACAATAAAATCAATGAACCCAGAATGATGATGGAAAGCGTCACTTGCATAATTCGCTTCTTATCATGATTGTCCGCAAAGTGACCACCGAACAAAACCAAGGAAATATAAGGAACCGCTTCCGCCAAACCAATTAATCCCAAGGCCAATGGATTGTGCGTAATTTTATAAATCTCATAAGATAAAATCACTTCCTGAATCAGCAAAGCAATCGTAAACAGCGTATTGCCAATCACATAAGCTCGAAACTCCGGAAATCCTAAGGCCTTGTAAGGTTCCTTATTTTGAAATAATCCCATAAATAATGTACAAGAGTGGACTAAAAAAGGCTATTTCGCCAATCATTCGACTACGCGCTGATAATCCAAAAACGCGCAGTGCCACATGTATCCCAAAAGTAAGGAAAAATGGCACAACACGCATGACGTCCTGCAGGTAAATGGTCAAAAAAATCAAATATAAGCCATTCCAAATTTCCAAACCCCTTAAAAATCCATCCACCCGAGTAAACAAATAAAGATTTTGAAACGCGATGAACAACAAGGCGAAAAAATAAAAACAAAGAAGGCCATCCAGCGAATGAAATCTAGAAAAAATAGGCGCAAAAATACCCAAGGAATACAAAAATGCAGTACAAAATTCCTTCAATGCGCGAACGCGGGAAAACCAAGATAGGCTATAAACCAGCCAATACATTAAAACAAAAAATCCGATAATCACCGAAAATCGAATTAAAGAAATAGGCAAATAACAAAGACAAAAGATCCCGAGCATCAACCAAAATCCTGCCAAAATAAAGGCATGACGACGATTTTGCTTGTAAAATAGATGTCGGTCATCTGAAGCTATAAACAAACGATTATCCAGCCAGCGATCCAAAATATAAATCAAACCTACCGACGACGCCAAGGCACCCATCACAAACATAGATGGCCATTCATGCAGAAAAATCAGATGAAAAAAGATTTGAAAAAACACCGCCCCCAGCACCACATCAAGGCTTAAAAAATGGGCTAGTTTAATATACCGCATCTTTCATTTGAATAGGCCTAACGGGATCACCCACCTGAATTTTACCCATGGAAATAGGCACAAATTGCTGTCCAAAATACACCTTATTCCCAAAGGTTCGAAAACTAGCCAAGGCCCGAAGCGTGCTGTCGTTCTTAGTGCCATCGGCAGGATTTACATTAACCAAGGAACAGCGGGCACAAGGTTTTGCTCCTTTCCAATTTTGCGATTCCCCAATTTGAATCTCAGCCCAAGTATCCTCTTCAAAAGCCTCGGATCCCGAAACAATGACATTCACCCGAAAGCGAAGGGGATTTAATTCCTCCGCTAATCGTTCAGCCACCGCCTCAAAAGATGCCTCCGAACTAAGTAAAATGGGCAAAGCATCCGCGAAGGAACTTTGTTGGGAGCCCTGTGTTTGATATTTTTCTGAAATAGATCGAATGTGCGTAGGATCTTGTAAAACCAAAAAACAAGGCTCGCCTAAAAGAGCCGAAAACCAGGCAGACCAATCATCCAACACCTCCGAGGCCATCACCTCATCATCCCAAATTTTAACTTTCAAAAGTGAACCCAAAGGAAGCTCATGAGCTAAAAATTTATGACTTTGGCTAAGGAGATCTTTGACCAAAAAACCGCCTTCTTGTTGCTCAATCGCAAATCGAGTGAGTTCAGGCCGTGTGCGTTGGGTAATAAACTGGTGCTGGGCATCGACCAGCATATACCGCCGATCTCCCCGAAGCCCTGCAGGTTCTACCCAGGCCTCTTGAACATGAACGGGACCCAGAGATTTGATGGGATATATCGTAATGGATTGTATACGCATCCTGCAAATTACTAAAAAGCAAGAAAAAACTACTATAGGTTCTTGTAGGGTAAAACCATAGAAATTATAAGCAAAATCGTTATGTTTGCTATTCGTTAGAAAAAATCCTATTTACAAATGAAAGTTAGCGGCCTAGTAATTAGCCTTTTTATTGGATGCATGTTTCTCGGAGCACCCACCCAAGCCCAAAAAACCATTACCTTAGAAGAATCCATTCAGCAAGCCTTGCAGAACCACTATTCGATCCAAATATCCCGGAAAAAAGAGGTGCAGGCTCTAAATGATAATACGCCGGGGAATGCGGGTTTTCTACCGACCATCACCGGTACACTTACTAAAAACTACACCATTTCAGGTTTGGACCAAGAATTTTTTGGTGGCCTTCGTGCCCCTTTAATCCAAAGTGGCGTTAATTCAAACAATAGTGCAGCAGGCGTAGCCATGGCCTGGACGCTCTACGATGGCAAAGGGATGTTTGTTTTAAGAGATCGATTTAAAGAATTACAAAATTTAGGTGCCAAACAAACCGAAAGCACGATCGAAAACCTGATCGCCCAGATCAGCAGCTCCTACTACGATTTAATTCGCCAAAACCTGCGCGTGAATAATTTCAAAAAGGGACTTGAAATCTCGAATGACCGACTTAAACTGGCCAAAGACCGCTATGAAGTGGGACAAGGATCTAAAGTTGATTATTACTCAGCACAAGTAGATTACAATGAAGATAAAGCGCTCCTTATCGCGCAAGAACAATCCCTTTTAAATACGAAAATCAGTTTTAATACCCTGCTGATTCGGGACCATATGCAAGATTTCAATGTGAATCCAGTCATTGAGTTATTGGCCAAATTGAAATTGAATGACATCAAAGAAACAGCCTTAAAACAAAATCCAATACTTATTTCCGCCCTTTTGTCGAAAAAAATCAGTGACTTGGATACGAAAAATTTACAGAGCCAACAAAAACCCCAAATCGATCTTATTGCCGGATATAACATGAGCAATGTCTACAATGGCGCTGGTTTTGGAGTTCAAAAAGGAAGCAGCGATGTCCTTAGTTATGGCCTTCGTGCAACGATCAACATCTTCGATGGCTACAACCAAAAACGTCGAATTCAAAATGCTAAAATCACCTCTGAAATTGCCCAATTGCAAATCGAGGATTTAAAAAATGTGTTGTCAAGTTCAATCGAAAAGGCCTACATTACCTATGAAAATGCATTGAATTTAATCCAATTGGAAACAGAAAATTACGCAATCGCAAAACAAAATATCGATATCGCCTTTGATCGATTCAAGGTCGGAATCGCGACTTCCTATGAGTTAAGAGAGGTTCAGCGAAATGCGGTGGCTGCAGAAACACGTTTGATTGAAGCTAAATTTGCAGCTAAATCTGCCGAAATCGAATTGGTCCGATTGAGTGGGAATTTGTTATAAATTCTAAGCTAGGTTCACGCCTAGGGTTGCTCCGCGTTCGACGAATGGGGACTTATTGTAAATTTTGTTGCTCTTCCTCGTTGAGTTGTTGTTGATATAAATCAAAATAATACCCTTGGTTTTTCATGAGTTGGACATGATTTCCTTCCTCCACGATTTCCCCATCCTGAAGAACGAGAATGCGTTTGGCCAATTTAGCCGAAGAAACTCGGTGGGAAATAATCAAGCTTGTTTTATCCACCATGATTTTCTTTAAATTTTTCAAAATCTGATGTTCCGTATGCGTATCTACCGCGGAAAGGCAATCATCTAAAACCAACATACTCGGTTGTTTCGCCAAGGCCCTCGCCAAAGAAACCCTTTGCTTTTGTCCCCCGGAAAGCGTCACCCCGCGTTCACCCAAAATCGTTTCAAATTGATCTGGAAATTCGACGATGTTCGCATAAACATCCGCCCATTTGGCCGCTTGTTCAATCGCTTCCTGACTCATCCCATCCTGTCCAAAACTGATGTTTTCAGCGATGCTGCTAGAAAACAAAAACACATCCTGAGGCACAAAACCCAATTCTTTTCGCACCTTTTGCATATCCCAATCCCGCAAAGAAATGCCATCCAATAAAATTTCACCGTCTGTAGGATCATAAAAACGAGCCATTAATTGGGCCACGGTTGACTTACCCGAACCCGTCGTGCCTAATAAAGCAACGGATTCCCCCGCTTCAATTTTAAAATTCAAATTTTTAAGAATGTGCCGATCCGTTCCCGGATAAGTAAAATTCACTCCCTTAAAATGCCATGCTCCTTTTATTTCCTGCACGATCTGTTTGCCCGTGACTAATTCCGATTTGGCCTGTAAAAATTCATTGATACGTTTCTGCGAAGCAGCCGCCCGCTGAATCTGCGAACTAGTCCAGCCTAGCGCGGTAACTGGCCAGGTCAGCATAAACACATACATAATAAACTCCGTAATATTTCCCACCGTAATTCGACCCGCCATCACCTCACGAGCCCCTACATATACGACGAGCAAGGTACTAAAACCGACTAAAAGTGAGATCAAGGGGGTGAAAAGTGAATCAACTTTCACAAGATCCAACGATTTCCGACGATAATTCGCCGAAGCTGTCGCAAAATCTTGCGAAGATTGTTTCTCCCGAACAAAGGATTTTAAAACACGAATGCCGGAAAAAGCCTCTTGCGCAAAGGTTGAAATAGACGACAAACCCGCCTGAATTTCCTCCGATTTCTTCATCACGATCGAATTCACATAATAAATACTAACTGATAAAATCGGCAAGGGCAACAACACATACCACATCAATGTCACATTCACCTGAGCCATGTAATAGATTACCAACAAAAACACAGTGATCAAATTAAGCCCATACATGATACTTGGGCCCACATACATCCTGACCTTGCTCACATCCTCGGAAATACGCGCCATTAAATCCCCCGTATTTTGTTTCCGGTAAAAGGACAAAGGGAGTGTTTGGTAATGCGCATAAATTTCATTTTTCATTTCGTATTCGATGTGGCGCGACATAACGATCAAGGTTTGTCGAATCAAAAACAAAAAAACACCCTTAATAAAGGCCATCAGGACGATCAGCATCCCATAATAGAAGAGCGTACTCGCGAAAACCTCGTAAAAAACGGCTTGCAAACGAAAGCCCTTAAATAGAAAGTAGACATCGATGGTCTCCGTCACTAAATCTAGTGCGTAGCGGACTAATTGGGCCGGAACGACACCAAAAAAATTCGCACAAACCGTAAAAAAAATGCCTAAAAACAGGAGCCACTTATATTTCCAGAAATATTGATTTAAATGACTTAATGCTCCCATGCGATATTTATTGCCCACAAAGATAGAGGCTTTATCATTTAAAATACCTAAATTTGTGATTCAATTTAGTACAAACGCTCTTTAATTTCGGATGGTAAACAGAAGATTACTTCGGGTCAAAGCATTTCAGCAATTATATGCCTTTTGGACTCAAGAACGCGCGCAACACCAGTTGGCCTTTGATGAATTAGGGCACATTTTCTTACCTGACCTTTCTTTAATGGTGGCCAAAGAGGAACAAATGCCTCGTTTGGAAGGATTACGGAAACTAGCCGAAATTCAATTAACCGAATTTTTTCAAGGAATTCCTAGCGAAGAAAGCATCCCCGACGAATCGCTTCTCGCCGCCAAATCTGTCTTTAAAACCTACCAAAATAACACCAAAAAAATAGCAATCCATTTAAAAAAAGAAATGGTTCTGGAAGTAGAAAAAATCTACCACTCCTATCTAAAAATACTTTTTTATATCCAACAATTATCGGAAATCGCCAAATGGGACGAACAAAGGCGCTTATTAGAAACACCTTTAAAGACATCCCAATTTTGTCAAAATAAGGTTTTAGCGATTTTGCCTAAATGGAAGGCACTCCAACAAGCCTTCGCCGATCACCACATTGGCTGGAAAAAGGACGAAGAAACACGCCTAAAAAAACTATTTATCGAAGCGATTTTAGTCGATGAAACCTTTATAAGTTATTTGCCAAAATCAGGTCAAAACTTTGAACAAGACATCGAAATGATTCGTTATCTCTTGAAAAACTTTCTGTTAAAACATCCGATGATGGCAGAATATTTTGAGGAAAAAGATTTAAATTGGCATTTAAATAAAGATGTGATTAAAAGTTTGTCAACCAAAACTTTTAAAGTGGATGCCTTAGAAGATTTAAGTTTACAAGTCTTGGCATTACAATGGGAGGATGACAAACAATTTTTTGAAGACTTATTTGAAGCTTCGATTGAAATGGATCAGGAATTAAATGCCTGGGTAGGCGATCAAACGAAAAATTGGGAATCCGATCGATTAGCGATGTCCGATTTTATTTTGTTGAAAATGGCCGTTACCGAGATGATTAAATTTCCGAGTATTCCAGTCAAAGTAAGCATCAACGAATACATTGAATTAGCCAAAAATTATTCGACTCCTAAGTCGGGCCAATTCATTAACGGTATTTTAGACGTAGTTTCGAATCGCCTAGTTATAGAAAAAGTGATACAAAAATCAGGTCGAGGATTAATCGACATAGCCAGTAAATAATATGAGCAGATCATCAAGAACCCTTTGGGCATTCATCGTAGGCGCCGCTGCCGGCGCTGTGGTGGGAATTTTGTATGCCCCAGACAAAGGAGAAAACACTCGGAATAAATTGTATTTCAAATTAAACAAATACCGGGATGAGTTAAAACAACTGATCAACGACATCGTGGACGGAAAGGAAATCCCGGAATCCATGGCCAAATCAGAAGGCAAAAAAGTAGTCAATGACACCAAAGTCAAAGCCGAAAAATTGCTCGAAGACGTAGAAAAAATGATGAGTCAAATTAAAACTAAGCCATAATGCACATGCGTGTATTAGTCCTTTTGATTTCAATCTTGTTCGTTTCCTGTGAAAACAAGCAAAAACAACAAGCCTTGAATGACTCCGAAAAAACGATTCCTTTGGATTTACGTCCTTCCGGGGAAAAGCGTCCGATTATGGAATTTGACCAACCCTTAGTCTATTTAGGTCGCGTCACCCAAGGAGATTCCGCACGTTATACCTTTCAATTCAAAAATAAGGGGAATATGCCCTTGAAAATCATTTCGGTGAATGCCTCTTGCGGGTGTACAACCCCAAAATGGAGCCAAGAATTGATTCAACCCGGTAAAAAAGGCTTTATCAAAGTAACTTTTAACTCGGCAGGCAAGGAAGGAAAAGTACAAAAAACAATAACCGCCTATTGCAATACCATCCCAGCCGATAATACGGTGGGATTTAAAATCGAAGTAATCCCAACTAAATAAACCTAAACACGTTCCCAATGGTACTTTTACAAGCAAACAACCCACAAATCATGCAAATCATTCTTTTCGGAGGAATTTTTGTGGTTTTCTATTTTTTCATGATTCGTCCCCAACAAAAAAAGGCGAAAGAAGCGAAAAAATTTATTGATGAATTAAAAACTGGCGACAAAGTAGTCACCATCGGTGGTGCACACGGAAGCGTAGTCAGCATCCGCGAAAAAACCATTTTAGTGGAAGTGGATTCTAGCAAAGGAGTTCGCATCGTTTTTGAAAAAACGGCTATTTCCAAAGATGCCTCTTCCCGATTAACTGAGGAATAAAGATGTCCAATAACCTGATCCCGTTTATTGGAATTACAGGTGGAATCGGATCCGGCAAATCACTGATTTGTCGGATTTTTTCTTGCCTTCACATTCCGATTTTCGAATCAGATTCCGTAGCCAAACAAATCATCGAGCAAGACCCTGAAGTCAAAAAAGACATGATCCTTTTGCTAGGCCCAAGCACCTATCAGCAGGGAATTTACAATACAAACTATGTCAAAAATCGGCTACGCGAAGAACCCACCCTCGTGACCTCTCTGAACCAAATCGTCCATCCTGCCGTCCGAATGGAGGCCATTCGATGGCATCAGGCCCAACAAAGCCCCTTTGCCCTATACGAATCAGCCCTATTCACCGCAGAAAATAAACCTGCTTTCATCGACCAAGTCATTGCCATAGAGGCTCCCCTCGCGGATCGAATGGAACGCATCCAAAAACGAAACTCCACCGATATGAAACATGTAATCGACTTACAACCAAGCCCCGAACAATACGCCCAATCCGCCGACTACCACATTCAAAACGGAAAAAATAACGAGATTTGGCCACAAGTTTCTCAAATTTATCGATCGATCACAGGCAAAGCTTTGCTCATATTATTTTTGATTTTTGGTCTTTTCCCGAACCTGCAGGCCCAGGAAATTCAAGTCATGACCTTTAACATTCGCATGGATACGAAATCGGATGGGATCAATCAATGGTCGAACCGAAGCAAGCATTGCGCCGAATTAATCCAATACCACCAAGCCGATTTCATTGGCATGCAGGAAGCCTTCATCCATCAAATTAAAGATTTAGCGAAAGATCTACCGGCTTATGCTTGGTTTGGAAAAGGGCGCGATGATGGAAAAGAATCCGGTGAATTTTCTCCCCTATTTTACAATACTAAGAAATTTCGCCTTATCCGTGAGAAAACATTTTGGCTTTCGGATTCTTGTGATAAAGTTGGCTTCGGTTGGGATGCCGCTTGCCGACGCGTAGTCACCTGGGGTGAATTTCAGGCCAAATCAAGCGGGAAAAAATTCTACGTCTTTAACACCCATTTCGACCATTTAGGAAAAATCGCACGCCGAGAAAGCGCCAAATTAGTCCTTCAAAAAATCGCTGAAATCGCCGGAAAAAGTCCGGTCATCATGACGGGGGATTTTAATGCGACACCGGATGATGAGCCCATTCAGATTTTAGTTAATCCTGCGAATCCCAATCGCCTCATCGATGCCGAAAAAATAAGCGAAAAAGGCCATTATGGCCCATTTAGCACTTTTAATGCCTTTCAAAAAGAACAAGAAGGAAAGCACATTGACTACATTTTCGTAAAAAATGGACCCAAATGCATCCTACATAGCACACATACGGAAACCTGGGAAAATAGATTTCCTTCAGACCATTTTCCAGTCAGCGCAATTTTGGAATTATAGGTGTAAACATTAACTTGCAGTATGGATAATTTTATTGTTTCAGCCAGAAAATACCGACCGAGTACCTTCGATACGGTCGTAGGTCAAAGTCACATCACCACCACCCTGAAAAATGCGATTAAGTCGAATCATTTGGCCCAAGCATTCCTTTTTTGTGGTCCCAGGGGTGTAGGAAAAACGACCTGTGCGCGCATTTTGGCGAAAACAATCAATTGCGAAAATTTACAAGCCGATGGCGAGGCTTGCGGAACCTGTTCATCTTGCCGTTCCTTTCAAGAAAATACATCCCTAACCATACATGAATTAGATGCGGCATCGAATAATTCAGTAGATGATATCCGAAACCTGATCGACCAAGTACGATACCCTCCCCAATCCGGACGGTATAAAATTTACATCATCGATGAGGTTCACATGCTTTCCCCCGCAGCGTTTAATGCCTTTTTAAAGACCTTAGAGGAACCACCGTCCTATGCCATTTTTATTTTGGCGACCACGGAGAAGCAAAAGATTATACCAACGATCCTATCCCGTTGTCAAATTTTCGACTTTAATCGCATTCAATGGAAGGATATGGCAGTCCATTTAGCCTCCATCGCCCAAAAAGAAAACATCGAAGCAGAACCCGCTGCGCTCGAATTAATATCCATTAAGGCAGATGGCGGTTTGCGCGACGCGCTTTCTATGTTTGATTTAAATGTGACTTTTTCAACTGACAATGCCCTTCGGCATAAAGATGTCCTCGAGAACTTACACATCCTGGATAGCGATTATTATTTTTCGCTCACAGACCATTTGGTGGCGCAAAATCACACCGATATTTTGTTGATTTTGGATGAAATCATGCGCAAAGGATTTGATGGACATCAATTCATCAGTGGCTTGATGGAGCATTTACGAAATTTACTTTTTGCCAAAGACCCCAAAACCTTGGCCCTCATGGAAGTAAGCGAAGAAACCAGAGCTAAGTTTCAGACGCAGAGCGCGTTAACAACGACCTCTTTTTTGCTTTCCGGCATGAACATTTGCTCCCAATGTGAAATCCACTACAAGAGCGCTAAAAATCCACGATTACATTTAGAGCTAAGTTTATTGAAGATCAATTACTTGCCCTCGGTGTACCAGCCTGCTAGCCCAACAGCCACGGAGGGCGGTGCCGGAAAAAAGTCTGAGTCCCCGCAGGGGACGAACATCGAAGAAAAGATTTCTACCCCAAATAAAGTAAATCAAAAGGAAAGTGCCGAAACAAAAGCTCCAGCGATGGAGGCTCCGATTGTTCATGAAAACATTTCAGATCAATCGAATGCAGAAAATTCGGTAATGATTGAATCTCATTCAATCGCAACGGAAACTGATGCAGCCTCACAAGCAAGCCCGTCGACCATAGATGTAAAGCACAATGTTCCCGAGGCTATTAAACCTGTGGCCTCGACTTCAGGTTTACGAAGTGCTAAAAAATTGGTCGACACGAAACAAGTAAACGAGACACAAAGCGCCCAAAACCTAGCGAAGCTCTTATCCAAGGACGTCAAAGTAATTTCCTTGGAAGCCCTGCAAATCGAATGGCACAGCTTGGCGCAAAGCTACAAGAAAGCAAATTTGATCAATAAGTTTGTGCTCATGGACCGGCCCATCGAATTAAAAGGGAACACCGTACATATCCAAGTAGAAAATGAGGTGCAAGTCCAACAATTCAATGAAGGCATTCGCTTGGAAATCTTGCAAGCCTTGCGTAGCTCCATGGAAAATTTTGACCTTGACATCGAATTAATTGTCATTCCACACGACACACCTGATAAGAAAACCTTGTATACGCAATCAGATAAATACGATTTTTTAACGGCGAAATATCCGCTGCTCGCTGAAATGAAACAAAAACTGGGATTAGATTACGAATTCTAGGCCTAGCGAACTTGCCCCTGCCCTTTTAAAATCCACTTTTCAGTCACTAATTTTTCCAAAGCGAATGGCCCACGGGCATGTAATTTTTGGGTAGAAATACCTATCTCAGCTCCCAAATCAAATACACCGCCATCTGTGAAACGCGTCGACGCATTCCAGTACACCGCTGCCGCATCCACTGCCTGTAAAAAGAATTCTGCTTCGCTCGCATCAGTTGAAACAATCGCCTCAGAATGGCGTGAAGAATACGTTTGGATATGGCCTAAGGCTTCTGCTAAATCTGCGACAACTTTCACTGAACAGGCATAATCTAAATATTCCCGACCAAAATCTGCCACCTGCGCCACATGTAAGAAAGGGTAATTTTCTTTTTCCAAATAGGCAAAAGCCTCCGGATCTGCGAAAATAGCCACATTCCATGATTTCATTGGGCCTGCCACCGCCTTTAAAAAAGCAGAGGCCTGTGCTCGATGAACCAAAATCGTATCTAACGAATTACAGACGGAAGGCCGGGTAACTTTGGCATTTACCACGATATTCACTGCCATGTCCACATCCGCCGATTCCGCCACATAGGTATGACAAACCCCGGCACCTGTTTCAATCGTAGGGATCAAGGACTCCCGACGAACCTTTTGGATTAATGCATTCGAACCTCGTGGAATAATCACGTCTACAAAAGAAACCGCCGTTAAAAGCGTTTGAACAAGCTCCCGATCCGTCGGCATTAAAAGCACTAACTCAATCGGCAATTTAGCCACAAGAAGTGCCTGATGAATCAAAGAAACTAAGATAGAATTCGTATGCCAAGCATCCGTCCCTCCACGCAGCACCGCCGCATTTCCTGAACGTAGGCAAAGTGCCGCCACATCTATCGTCACATTCGGACGAGATTCATAGATCACACCTACGACACCTAAGGGAACGGCTATTTTTTGCAAATCCAGGCCATTCGCCAAGGTTTTATGCAAAAGCACCTGACCCGAAGGATCGGGCAGCAATGCTACTGCTCGCACACTCTTCGCCAGATCTTGAATGCGCTCAGAGGTCAAAAGCAATCGGTCTCGCATGGGATTATCGAGGGCCAACTGATCCACATCTAATTTATTTTCAGCTAAAATAAGGGACGAATTTGTTTCTAAGAGAGCAGCTAAAGCTTGTAAAGCTTGCCATTTAGAATCAGCAGAAGCCATGGCTAATCGCGTCGATGCCTTGCGCGTCGCAGCCAATTGTTCCAATAATTTTTCTTCAGAAAATCCCATGTGCAGAAATTGAACTGCAAATTACGAAAATTTGAGGATTTAGTTTTGCTTGATCAAGGTTCCCTGAAAAATAGGAATCCCTTTTTGACGAAGCAATATCCAATATTGCCCATTGGCAAAGGATTGAAGACTGAGTGTTTGTTGGAATATCTCCTGCCCTCCACCCTGATATTCTTCAATAAAAATTCGTTTTCCTTGCACATCCACCACTTCCATTTCCACGGGACCTGATTCCGAAAGAAAACATTGTACCGTAACCTGCGTTTGCGCAGGATTAGGAAATACCCGTGATTCTGGGGCTTCAGAGCTTGTACCTAGAACAAGAACTTTGAACTGATTTAACTGAGAATCTAACCAGCTAAGCCGTTGGGAAATCCAATTTTTTAACCAATTCACATCCTCGACTAAGGATGGAGCGACATAATAATTAGGCCATAATTTTTTACCAAATAGTGGATATTTGTTAAAATTTCGATTCAAAGGCTCTTTCAACACATTTTGCGTAGAATCGATATAGGCATTTATTCGATCGGCAGTCAAAAAAGTTTTGCGCATGTCTTTCCATCGCTGGGATGCCAAATTCACGAATGAGGAATCGGTCAATAATTTTCCCCACCAGAAGGGTACTTGGAAAGCATCCGTTGCCCCAGCAGGCGTCTCCCGTGCCGTAAAAGCCCATCCTTGCGGCTTCCATCCATCTGCATAATCTGCATTCCCCATGGCAATATTAAAATCCCAAACAGGTCCCATGCTTAATTTTCCGCCTTTGGAATCTTTGTCTTTGTAAAAATAGGTGCTTAATAAATAGCCGTCGACATTACGAACCGCCTCATTTAACAGAAAATAGTTAACAAAAGATGGCAAATTCATCATCGATTTATAGGCGGATTTAGGATCCGATGGAGCATCGTCATGAAGACTTTTCTCGAAGGTATCCATGTAATTTTTGATGTAATTATATTGGGTCGTAGATAAGCTATCGTATTTTGGATACTCAACCTGAATGATGGATTTTTTCGAACTTAATCCGGATCCATAATTACTTAACCAGTTTTTGGAGGGCGATCCGCTCGTCTTGTCTATTTTCAACAAATAGCCACCTGTTAGATTATCTCCCGTATTTTCTGTGGGATGCAAACTAGAAATGGGTACCCGATATTTTCCTTTTTTGATTTTCTCCATCAAAATATAAACGCCTTGATATACATCGTTGATGACTAAATCGACATAGCGCGTCCGAGAACCCAGCAAACCCATCTTTATGCCTAGGTATTGCGCGAGTACATCCCGCATGAAGGTTCGATCGTTGTAGGAGGCATTCAATACCCAATCCGACTCTGAAGGCATTTGAACGAGCGAAGTATCTGTCGATACGCGACCCGTGGAATCCGTCCAAATCTCGATTCCATAAGGCTTTTTGACCAAGCCGGGTAAAAAATAAAAATCTGCTTGGGAGGTAGAACCCCGAAATTCGACACCTGCCCAAATTTTTAGCGTGGGGCTTCCGCTCAGTTGATTCAAAGCGCCCGGACCTCGGTCAAATAAAGAGATTTTCGTGGGGATTTTAGGTTCATCCACGATGGTCTTACCGCGGGTATCGATGCTCAGAATGGGGAGGTTGGATGTACTTAAACTTTGGGCCCAGGAAAAACTGGAAATGCATATAAAAAATACAATAAACCTAAAAGTCATGCCCAAAGGTCAAATAGGTGATCGGGGATTTTACTTCCTTATTTTCGATGCCATAGGCATAATCTAATTTAATAAAATAACCCAAAAGAGCGGCACGTACTCCAGCCCCATAACCTATCAAGAAAGGATTTCTAAAATCGATGACCGTCGCCTTAAATGGATTCGTATTTCCTCCATAGACATTCGTATTAAAACCATTGGTTCTTGAAAATGGATTAGCACCGGTCCAGGCACTTCCCACATCCGTAAAACCTATAAACTGAAAAGAATTCATAAATTTCGACTTCACAAATTCCTGCCCAACGAGCGATTTTAAAGGTACACGAAGTTCTAAGTTGATCAATAAATGACTATTCCCCGATAATTTATTCATATTAAATCCTCGCATGGACGTCGCAAAATCGCTCATAAATACATCCCGCTGCGCGATCCCTGTAGCACCTAATGGATTTTCTTTGTTACGTGTATCCCGATTAATAAATAGCCAATTGTCCATTCCCCCTAAAATGGTTTGTCGGGCAGCATCTCCCATGGATTGAGAGGCAGAAACCCGAGCAGCCAGGACAAAAGAATTAGTCAATTTTACATATTTCCGCGCATCAATCTTAATGCGGGTAAATCCTGCCGAACTCATTAAGCCCAATTGCTGCTCCACTGAAGCATTCATACGAAAACCCGTCCGCAAATTTTCAGCGACATACACCGTATTATCATAGGAATATTCCGCCTTAGCTCCCCCATAGGTTGCCAAATCTTCTGGAGTCGCCAAGGAATATTGATCAAAGGCCCGATTCGATGTAAAAATGCCTGAAAAACTTAATTTACTTAAAACGTTAAATGGATAAATTCCCTTTACCTCGAAACGATTAAATCGAATTTTTTGGGAATAACTATCTGTTTCTTGATTCAGCACTTTTCGATCGATGCGAACGACCCAATCAATCTTTTTCGCCAAATAACTGTATTCAGCCCACAAATCCGTATTTTTCAAATTCGCAGTTACAAATATCCCCGTTTTGATTAAATGATTTTCTAACAAATCATTCATATTCACCCCGAAGGAATAACCCAAACCCCGAACAGGATCAACCATAAAATTTCCCTCTGAATTATTCACCACAAAGGAATTTAAATAAGCAAAAGGCCCCGTCGTTTTATCGGGATCTTTCCGACTTAATAAGGATTGGCGGCGTTCCAAACGCGCCCTTTTTAATTCTGCATTTCTTTTTTCACGCGCACTGATCGGCATCGCATTTTCACCATCAACACCCTCTAACGAAGGAGTGGCCGAATTCAGGAGACCCGAATCATCCGTGGACGAAAACCATTCATTACTTGCTAAGGAGCTTATTTTATTCCATTCAATTTGCTTCAATTGGCTCGTCAAAACCTCCTGATCCTTATAAACTAATTGGTCTTGCGCGAGATCGAAAGAAGCCCAAGCTCCTATTCTTCCTTTGTTTACAAAAAATTGTTTCGTGTTCGTATGAAAGGAAACGAGTTCGTTGCCATAGCTCTGTTGCGCTAAAAAATAAATGATTGAATCCGAAACTGCTCGTAAATTTGAAATCGTTCCCCGGTGCGTAAATAAACGCTGAACAGCCCCCGGATCATCTGCCTTCCATACGTATACACTTCTCAGGCCTTCTTTATTCGAAATGGCAGGAATCGTATCCGTGTATTTATCAGAAACATAGATGACATCGCCCCCATTGCCAAACCAATGTGCCTCAGATTCATCCTGTGCATCTTGGGTTATCGGCGTAAAACGATTCCGTTTTAAGTCAAAAATCCCCACATCTACTTGACCATTCCGTAGCGTTCGGACTAACATTCGTTGGGCATTCCCAGCCATCTCAAAATCCAAAAACAACCAATCCCCCAAATTCTTTTTGCTTTCCAATCGAATCGAATTTTTTGTTCCATTCAAGGAAGAAAAAGACTGAATCCAAGATTTGCCCTCTGCTTGATACAATACCGAAAGCGCATTTCCTTTTCCCCAATACACATGTGGCCCTGGAACATCCGTAGCCCTCATCGGATCTTTAAGACCTATACTGAGCGCCATTTGCGATTTTTTACTCTTTAAGTTGTGAATAAAAACCTTCGATAAACCAAAGTCATCCAACACATAAGCCAGCCATTCTCCATCTGGACTCAGCGCAAATTGACGTATATGCTCATTATCAAAAAGGTCTTTGGCAAGCAACAATTTAGAAGGCGCTGAATCCACCGTATTCACTTCGTATTGCTTGGCCTCAGACAAATAAAATTCAAACCACTCTTTTAAAAACTTAGAAAAAGGCCTTTTAAGAGTGCTGGAAATACTCGATTGATCATTTCGAATGATACGAGTTAAATTCAAAATATTGCCAATCGGCTGACGACCATATGTTTTATGAATGTAATTCCACATGGATTGCCCTAACCATTCCGCTTCTTTTCCCTTGGCCATGGATGGCTTCCTTACTTTATTCGAGCTAACGACTTGGTACATATATTGATTCATCTCCGGCGAATCACCCTCCGCAATAAAGGCTGAAATGCCCGACAAATACCATTCCGGAAGACTTAATAATAATGAGTTTTGCAAGGCATCTTTGATACTACCCCCAAACAACATGTCATGCACATACACGTCCGCCACCTCACGAATCAACTTCTTTCGATACACAGCCACATTTTCCGTAAAAGGAATTTCAATTCGAAACTTAGATAAATTTTCATCCTTCGCATCCGTGGGATTACTTAAACTAATGCCACTATTCGATTGTAAATATTCCGATTGAGAAGGATAAACGAATACTTTGGTCTTTTGAAATGGCGTATAACTAAGTATCTCTGTGATTTTTGAAAAATCACTTTCCAACATCTGAATCGTCTTTAATGCCAGCGCATCATTCCGGCCGATGTAATACACCTCGAAATTTTGGCTAGCATAATATTTCCAAGTGAAATTTTGATACTGAATCCGCGTCTTTTCATCCGGCCGTTGGGATGGAAAAAAATCCTGCGCATTCAATCGCGAATGTGCTGCAAAAAATAACAAACCAATAAAAAAGCTAACTATTGCTCGCATGTGTACGTTTTGTATCTCAGGATACCAAATTTAAGGATTTAAACGGAAAATAAATGCGAAAATCGACGAATTGATGCTTCTGAATGAACCATTTTTTTACCAAGCCATTCCCCCACAAATGCATCCGCAAAATAGGGCATCAAAGAAACCCCCTTCGAACCAAAACCATTGAAAATACCCACCTGTAAACTCGGATGCATACCCACGAAAGGCCGCCGATCTTGCGTCGCCGGTCGAACCCCGACTAAATTGTCAATTTCTTCAAACTCCGTAACCTGAAAATAGCCCAATTTTTGCTGCAATTCCACCTGCGCCTCTGGAATAGTTTCGGGACTAAATTCATCCCAACGATAAGTCGCCCCCACCTTAAATTCGTGATTTCCCAAGGGCAACAAAAATCCATTTTTATTTAAAATATAGTCTTCTGAGGGTTGCTTGGATTTAATTTTCAATAATTGACCCTTCGCTGGCAAAAAGCCTAATTCCTTCCAAAATGGGTTTTGCTGGCCATGAAAGCCTTCACAAAAAATAATGCGATCATATTTTTCCAATAATCCAGGCAAATCATTTGCCACAAATGTTTTTTGAAAATATATATTCCGTGCTTCGAAATTCTGTCGCGAAGCCGATAATAAAGAGGCCACATCGACCCAACCGGATTTTGATACCCAGACACCTTCATCGGCCCAACGTAAAAATCCATGATCAATTTGATCTTTTCTGGCAAGCAGCCATGCCTTCATTTCCTCATTTGCAAAAGGCCTAAACAGGGGCATGGGATAAAAAAAACGTTGACCTAAGGTTTTTTCTAAGCCTTCATAAAAGGGGAATAAAAAGGCGAATAATTCGTCGGCGAGCCAAGTAGCTTCTAATTTCCGACCCGTCACTGGATTGAAAATACCCCCCGCAGCCCAAGAAGAGGTAAAATGAGTTTCTGGCGAATCCCAGATCTCCACATCTAGCCCGGATTGAAGCACCTGATGTGCGAGAATCGTGCCGGACAGACCTTGGCCGATAATTAAAATGGGTTTATTTATTTTCACGTTGGATACGGCGAACATGTGCTAAAACAAATTCCACTTGTTCATCCATGCTGCGATGCGATGTATCTAAATCGATCGCATCCTCCGCGCGCTTTAAGGGTCCTTCACTCCGGTTCATGTCGATTTCATCGCGCATGCGTAAGTTTTCTTTGATGTCCTCGAGGGGTAAATCTTCGCCTTTTTGTAATAATTCGAGTTTTCTTCGTTGGGCCCGAATCTCCGACTCAGCCGTCATAAAAATCTTTAATTCCGCTTTTGGAAAAACGACTGTTCCGATATCTCTTCCATCCATGACGAGGGCTTTTTTCTGACCCATTTTTTGTTGGAGTGCTACCATCGCATGCCGAACAACAGGCACCGCGCTAACCTGGCTAACTAAATCCGAAATGTACATTTTTCGAATTTCAGCCTCTATATTTTCCCCATTTAAATAGGTATCTGAGGCTTGCCTCTCCGAATTAAAAACAAATGAAATTTCAATTTCAGTCAGTGCCTGTTCGATGGCCCTTTGGTCTGAAACCTCAATATGATTTCGGTGAAAGTACAAAGCCACCGCCCGGTACATCGCGCCTGTATCCACAAAGGCATATTGCAAGGCGGCAGCAACGCGTTTGGCCGTGCTACTTTTTCCACAAGAAGAAAAGCCATCTAAGGCGATGATGATATCAGACATAATTATATGAAATTGGCCATCGCCTGAAAACAGGCATTTGGCGCTTCATAAGTCCCTTGATGACCTACGTGGTTTAAAATTACACATTTATGTTTGGCTTTCCCCTCCAATCCACGAAGAATTGCCTCATGAGGAATTAGGGCGTCTTCGTCACCTAAAATAAATAAAAAAGGAAGGGCTGTTTTTTCCAAAAAATCCCAAGCATCAGGCCGCTGTTTCATCGCTTCCGTGGCGGCGATCAAAGCCTCCGCCGGCAAATGAACATAGCGATCACTCAATTCCCGCATGACTAAAGGATTCGAATTAACAAAGGCAGGAGCAAATAAATTCGACACAAAAGGCCCTAAAAAGGACCTGACCCCATGCACCTGTAAAAAGGATTTTGTTTTCTCGCGTTGGTTTTTTTTCTCCTCTGAATCCGCGGATGCCGTGGAATGCAACAAAATTACCCGTTCAATCCGGTCCGGAAATAATTCAGCCATGGCCAAAGCGATATAGCCGCCCATGGAATGACCGACAATAATCAGCGAGGCATCCCCCGGTAATTTGGCGAGTAGTTTTTGGGCATAATCGGATATGCGATAGCAATCCGTCCATTCAGCATAATTCGGGCAAACATAAGAATAGGGCCAGGAAAAATTAGGGACAAAATCATCCCATATGCGAGCATCTTCACCAAATCCATGCAAAAAAACGAGCAAGGAATTTGCCATGTTTAATAGGTATGCAACAAACCAAGAATGGTAAAGGCTAAGCCGATAAAGGCAGAAATTCCACCAATTAAGCCTATTCCAAAAATGGTTAACAAAACCCCTACACCGAGGAGAATGACGCCAATTTTCAATTTCGGATCCCAATCTTGGGCAGTAGCTGGCTCTTGGGCCACTTTATTTTGCAACTTCATTTGCTGAATGATCGCCTTCACTTCCTTTTTGCTTACCTGCTTTTCCAAGCGAACGGTCGGCATCGATGCGAATCGTACTTGTTTCACTTGAGCTTCTTTTAACATCGGTTCAGCAGGCTGATCGGTTAAAGATTCAGGTAAAACGGCGATTGTCTGTTGGTCCCCAACTGCCAAAAAAATAGGTTCCTTAGTAGCTTGTTCTGCACTTTTTTGTTCGCTAGGCTGAGGAGCTTGATGGATTGAAAAATATCCTTTCGTCCGACTGCAGGCGCTAAGACCGACGATGAGGCAAAGAAATAAAGCTAAATGTTTCATGATATTAGGCAACAAAATCGATTTGGTGAAAAACGGTACGTTCAAATTTTGCTTTGGCATATGCCAAATCCACATTAAATTCCTTTAAATTTTCCTGGGATGGGATTTCATACATGGCATCATTCATGATTGCTTCCATAATGGAACGCAAACCACGGGCACCCAATTTAAATTGCATCGCCTGTTCTACCAAATAGCGCAATGCCTCCTCAGAAAAACTAAGTTTCACGCCTTCCATTTCGAAAAGCTTTTCATATTGTTTCACTAACGCATTTTTGGGCACAGTCAAAATAGACAATAGCGCCTTCGCGTCCAAGGGATTCAAATAGGTAATCACCGGCAATCGACCTAATAACTCCGGAATTAATCCAAAAGATTTCAAATCCTGCGCGGATACATATTTCATAATTTGATCCTGTTCAAAGGATTTATGAAAGGAATCATCCCCAGAAAAACCGATGGGGCGCGCATTTAATCGCTTGGCGATATGTCGGCCGATGCCATCAAACGCTCCCCCACAAATAAACAAGATATTTTCCGTGTTCACCGCGATCATTTTCTGATCCGGATGCTTACGACCCCCTTGCGGCGGAACATTCACAATGGAACCTTCGAGTAATTTCAAAAGGGCTTGTTGGACACCCTCCCCCGATACATCCCGAGTGATCGAGGGATTATCAGATTTACGGGCAATTTTATCAATCTCATCGATGAACACGATACCACATTCCGCTTTAGCTACATCGTAGTTAGCCGCTTGCAATAAACGCGTCAAAATCGTTTCCACATCTTCGCCCACATAACCCGCTTCCGTAATCACAGTCGCATCGGCGATGCAAAAAGGGACTTGTAATTTTTGGGCTAATGTCCTGGCCAGATAGGTTTTTCCGGTACCGGTTTCCCCAACCATTAAAATATTGGATTTCTCAATCTTCACATCATCCTCCTGAACCGGTTGCATCAAGCGCTTGTAATGATTATACACCGCTACGGAAAGATGCTTTTTAGCTTCCTCCTGCCCGATCACATATTGATCCAAATAGGCTTTCAGATCTTTAGGTTTAACTAAGTCAAATTGCAAACCAGATGCAGAATCTTTCGCCCCAGCACCTAATTCTTCTTTCACGACTTCGTAGCCTTGTTGCAAACAATTATTGCAAATATGCCCTTCGATGCCCGAAAGTAGCATGCCTACTTCGTTTTTTGAACGACCACAAAAGGAACAATTGGTTTTTTTAGGATTGGCCATGAATTACACGGTACGGGTTAAAATCTCATCGATCAATCCATAGGCTTTTGCCTCTTCGGATTTCATCCAATAATCACGATCAGAATCGCGCTCAATTTCATCAAAGCTTTTACCGGAATGTTTGGCTAAAATTTCATACAATTCCTGACGAATCTTCACGATTTCACGGGCAGTGATTTCGATGTCGCGGGATTGTCCTTGCGCACCACCAGAAGGTTGGTGAATCATAATCCGCGCATGCTCTAAGGCCGAACGCTTTCCAGCCGCGCCACCTGCTAATAAGACGGCACCCATCGATGCGGCTAAGGAAGTACAAACGGTCGACACATCCGGACGGATGTAATTCATCGTATCATAAATACCTAAACCTGCATAGACCGAACCACCTGGGCTATTGATGTACATCACAATGTCTTTCTTCGCGTCGGTTGATTCCATGAACAACAACTGCGCCACGATAATATTCGCCATATAGTCATCCACAGGAACACCCATGAAAATAATACGGTCCATGATTAAGCGGGAAAATACATCGATTTGCGCGAAACGCATCGGGCGCTCCTCGATGATGTATTGCGTCATGTCCTCGATTTTGTGCAAGGGCTGACTACCAATGTTATTCATATATTGGTCTACTGCTAAACCATTCAAGCCACGGTGGTGAACGGCATATTTACGAAATTCTTCTCCTGATAAATCCTTTGGAATCATGTGATGATTTGTTTAAGGTTCAAATTTAAACTTTTTTAACTAATTAGCTAAACGAAAAAATCGTTTGCTTAGTTCATAGAAAACCCCGCAAAATATGCGGGGCCTCTTTTATTTCATGAAATGGAATTTTTAAAGCTCCGCTGCGATAGCCTTAAATTTCTCCACGTCGATTTTAGTCGTTTTGTTCGGAATATTATCCACAATCGCCTGACTTACCTTGTCAGCAAATGCCTGATTATATAAATTCATGAAATTATCCGACTTCGATTTATCACTTAAATAACCCATCGCGATTTTTTCAATCATTTCCTCGATACCCGGCTGATCCGACGACAAATAGCCTCCAAACTGCTGGCGAACCATATCTTTTGCCTTTTCAACCACCTCCGCATATTCTACTTTAACCTCAAATTTCTCCGCAATTTCGTTTTTAATTAAATTCCAACGAATATCTTTCTTCACATTATCAAAATCTTGATCAATTTGCTCTGGCGTGAATTTACCTTCGTTGATACGAACCAACCAAGTCTTCAAAAACGCATCTGGCAAATCAATTTTCACTTGATCTAAAATCGCTTTCTCCGCATCGATGCGCAATAAATAATTCGCCTCGCGCTTGTAATTTTCATCCACAATCGTGGCCAATTCCTCACGGAACGTTTTTTCGTCCGTTGCTTTTCCGGCTCCTAATACTTTGTCGAAAAACTCCACCGTTAAACTAGCCGGTACTTGACGCGTAATATCCTCTACCACAAATGAAACCTCACCTGTCAAATCAGCCACTTCGTCTTCCTTCTTACCCGTCGCCAAGGCTAATGATTTCGCATCGATAAAAACCTTATCTATTTCAAATTTTAAAGTATCCTCTTTTTTCGCGCCTATGAAAATCTTTTTCGACTTGTCTTGGATCGAATGCAATGGGATCGCCGATTTCTCCACCCAATCACCTTGCGTAAACGTTCCAAAAACCAAATCACGATCTTCCACCGCATCTGGATGAATCTGATCGCCAAATTGCTTCTTTAAATTTTCGATGGTCTCCTCGATTTCCTTTTTGTCGGCCTTGATTTCATAGGACGTCACGGGCTTCATTTTAGCTAAATCCACAGTAAAATCTCCATGAAATCCTAGATCATAATGAAAGGTAAACTCAGTGTCTTTTTCCCAATCAATCGCATCTGCTTCTTCCACCGCAGGCAAAGGCTCCCCTACTAAATTCAATTTATTTTCTTTGATATAATCCCCTACTGCATGACCTAATAGGTGATTAATTTCATCGACTAAGGCAGATTGGCCATATAATTTTTTCACTAAAGCCACTGGCACCATGCCCGGACGAAATCCTTTGATGTTCGCTTTTTTGCGGTAATCTTTTAATTTGGCGGCTACCTTTTCTTGGTAATCAGCTTCAGAAACAACAACGGACAAACGACCTTGTAAATCATTTGCATGGTTGAGAGAAATGTTCATATCGAATTATTTATATTGTCAATTAAAAAAAGCCCCCAAAACCTTTCTGGTGTTGAGGGCTTGCCATTGGTACGGGCGAAGGGACTCGAACCCCCATGCCTCGCGGCGCCAGATCCTAAGTCTGGTATGTCTACCAATTCCACCACGCCCGCGTAATTTGGAGTGCAAAGGTAATTAGCAATTATTACTATTCCAAAAGACAAGATAAATTTATGAATAAAGCCAAAAGCGAATTATATTTGAATCTCTAAACAAAATCAATGGATCCCGAAGCAAGCCACCCCAAATGGAAATATTGGTATATTTCATTGATCGGGTTTTTAGTAGCCATCATCATTTTTTTTATCATTTTCGGCAACCACTACCAGTAACATGAAAACCATTGATTGGATTGTATTAATTGGGACAATTGGCGGCATCGTTGCCTATGGCAGTTGGAAAGGAAATCAGGCTAAACATTCCTTAAAAGGTTTTCTACTCGCCGATCGCGAATTGCCTTGGTACCACATCCTTTTATCCGTCATGGCCACCCAAGCCTCGGCGATTACTTTTTTATCAGCTCCAGGACAAGCCTATACGGATGGCATGCGGTTTGTGCAATTTTATTTAGGATTGCCCATCGCCATGATTATCTTATCCGTCACCTTTATCCCCCGCTATTATCAATTAAAGGTCTATACCGCGTATCAGTTTTTAGAAAAGCGATTTGATACCAAAACCCGTATTTTAACCAGTTTATTATTTCTGATTCCCCGGGCACTTTCGACCGGCGTTACCATCGCCGCGCCTTCCATTATATTATCCACTTTATTAGGTTGGGATTTAGCCTGGACAAATGCGGTGACGGCCTTAATCGTGACAACCTATTGTATGTTAGGCGGTTCCAAAGCGATATCCTATACGCAAATGTTACAAATGTCGGTCGTTTTGGCGGGCATGGTGATGGTTGGGGTTTTGTTGGTCTATCAATTACCCGCCGAAATTGGCCTAGGCGAATCGATGCATTTGGCTGGGAAAATGGGGAAAATTAATTTGATTGACTGGAAATTTGATGTCAATAATCGATATAATATTTGGTCCGGAATCATCGGCGGATTTTTTCTTCAATTGTCGTATTTTGGGACAGACCAAAGCCAAGTAGGGCGCTACCTGAGCGGTCAATCGGCCGATGAAAGTAAAAAGGGACTTTTGCTGAATGGCTTTTTAAAAATACCCATGCAGTTTTTCATTTTGCTGGTGGGGGTTTTGGTATTTGTTTTTTATCAGTTTCACGAACCACCGATGTTTTTCAATAAACTTTCGGAGGAAAAATGGCAACAGCATCCTGGCCATGAATCTTTTGACCAAGCTAAAAGCAAAATTTTCGAGGCAAAAAAACAAAAAGAATTTGCCTTGATGGATGCGATCAAAACAGAGGACCAGGCGCTTGTGAAAAACCTACAAGGGGAAATTGGGGATTTGAACAACAAGCAAGCTGAAATAAGGGAAAAGGCGGTCTCCTCGATAAATCAAAAAAGTATTCAGATCGAACCGCAGGATACAAATTATATTTTTCTGCGTTATATCATTGACCACCTACCCATCGGCGTGATTGGTTTTTTAATTGCCATGATTTTATTGGCTTCCATGGGCTCGATGGCTTCGGCATTTGGATCATTGACCTCCATTAGTATGGTGGATATTTATCAGCGATTTTTCAATAAAGATTCATCCAACCTGCATTATTGGTGGGTTTCGAAAGGTATTACTTTGGGCTGGGGAATCCTCTGTCTGATTGTGGCACAATTTGCCGTGAATATGGGCAGTTTAATCGAGGTAGTGAATATTTTGGGTTCTTGGTTTTATGGCACGATTTTGGGCATCTTTTTATGTGCCTTTTATTTACCAAAAACCACGGGTTCACAGGTATTTTGGGCTGCAATTATCACCGAGGCATTTGTGATTTATGCTTGGAAAATTGACTTAATGGCCTTTTTATGGCTAAATGTTTTGGGCTGTTTAATGGTCATGACCTTGGCCATAGTATTTAATGGTCTTCATCGATTGAGATCGTAAAACGAACGGGAACCACAGGCCTTTCATCAAAAGACCGTTCCTTTTTTATCGAATCTACCACGGCCATGCCGTGGGTAACTTTCCCGAAAACGACATAGTTTTTATAATAGGGTGCGGCTTGTTCGGAATCTGTAATGATGAAAAATTCAGTGGGCGAAGAGGATTTTTGAGGATTTCCTTCATCATAGCGCGCCATCGCGATGGTACCACGGACAGGTTTTAAGTCATCTACGTATTCAGCCGGAACGAGATAATCGAGTCGATCCAAATACTCCCCGCCACCTTGAATTCCGGAATCATAAATGTTGCGGTAAAATAATCGGTCCGTAAAATAGCCTAATTTAACCAAACGAATAAAATTCACACGGTGCAAGGGTGTCCGAGCATCTAATTCAATGAATATATCGCCCAGGCGAGTTTCAAATTGGATGTGTTTTTCGGGATGTTCGGAGGCGATTTGGGTTAATTGTTTGCCTACGTTTTCCTGGTTTAATTTCCATTTGGGTTTACAGGCAACGATCCCTAAAACGAACAAAATAAATAAATAGCGCATGACTGATTTTTTTGCAAACATAAAAAAAGGGAACCGAAGTTCCCTTTTTTTGATATAATTCAGGTTGTTTAAGCAGCTGAATGATTTACTTTTTTACCCAAGAAATATAAACCGATGAAAGCAACGATTAAGATAGCTGGGAAAATCAACATATTAGACAAGGTCGCTTGGCCAGCAGCTAAATCAGCCGCATCACCTACTAAACCATTACTTAAAGCAACTGTTTTGTTTTTATCAATCCAGCCACCGATGATCGGTTGGAACATAGATGAAGAAAACATTCCAATTCCACCTAAAATAGACAAACCTAAAGCTCCCGTTTGAGGCATTGTTTCGCCTACAAAACCAAGCATGTTTGGCCAGAAATAACAGATACCTAATGCGTAGAAAACAGCGGCTACGTATAACATAGAACCATCCATCGTACTCATCATATAGATACCGATCACACCGAAAACGGCAGAACCTAATAAAACACCAACGGTATTTAATTGCTTAATGATCGGTCCTGCAAAGTAACGGCCAACGGCCATTAAACCCGTAACCAAAGCTAAGATTAACATCGGAGAAGCACCTGCTTTAGCTAAGATTGGGCCAACCCATTGTTGCGGACCAAACTCAGAAATCGCTGTCAAAGCCATACAAGCTGCCATGAACAAATACAAAGGATTTAACATCGCTTTGAAATTATCCAAGGTTGAATTCTCAACGATTCTTGGTTTAGGGAATGCTTGTCCTGCGAATAGATAGGCATAAATAACAGTTGGGATAATGATTACCCAAACTTGCGTTTGCCAAGCAAATCCACCGTCCGTCATAAATTTAGAAATCAAAGAACCTACAACGATTCCGCCTGGAAACCACATGTGAAAACGATTCAATTTACTATTGAAATCTAGTCCAGAATAAGAATCTGCAATCATAGGATTACAAGCGGCTTCTGTACATCCATTTCCTAATCCGATCAATAGCGTAGAAATCAATAAGGTATTGTAATCTACCGCATAGATCGTCATCAAAATACCGATGGCATGAGCGACTAAAGCAATTTGCATAATCAATTTTGGACCAATGGCAGAGTAGAAAACACCACCTAAAATCATGGAAATTGGAAAACCTAGGAACCACATTTGATTAATATGACCTAATTGCTCATTAGATAAACTTAATTCAGTTCCTAATTGGGGTAAAATACCTGCCCGAATACTAAATGAAAAGGCAGTCGTGATAAGCGCAAAGCAACTTGCCAAGAAGAGGCGGTTTGCATTAATAGGTTGACTCATAGTTGTTTGGATTTAGTTAAATAATAGTTTTCAATGGTAATCTTAAAAAAATTAAATTAGAAATAAAAAAAACCATGTCAAAAAAACAAAAAGAAATTCAAATTTGACAATAAATTTGCATTTATTTTTAGATTTTTTGTAAATTGAAAAACTATTTATGGGCTTATTCTTTAAATTAAGCCCTATTTTTGTGCCATTATAAATCTATTTACTATGATTCAAGGAGGTTCGTCGACCAAGGTAGAAAGTCGGCAAGGAAGAAAAATCAAAATGGGCATGATTGGGGGGAGTTTGGAGGCTTTCATTGGCGCGGTGCATCGTGGAGGAGCGCAATTGGATGGTGAAATCGAGCTTGTATGTGGGGCCTTTAGTTCAAGTCCTGCGAAGTCTACAGAAACAGGGGAAGCGCTTTATTTAGACCCATCAAGGGTTTATGGCAGTTATGAGGAGATGATTTTGAAGGAAAAGGAATTGCCTGAAGGGAAACGTATGGATTTTGTGACTATTGTCACGCCGAATCACGTGCATTTTCCTGCGGCTAAAATGGCTTTGGAAAATGGTTTTCATGTGGTTTCTGACAAACCAGCTACCTTAAATTTAGCGGAGGCGAAGGCCTTGAAAACCATAATTGACAATTCGGGATTAATATATGCCTTGACGCATAATTATACAGGTTACCCGATGATCAAGCAGGCGAAAGCGATGGTGGAAGCGGGTGAATTAGGAGAGATTCGTAAAATAATTGTAGAATATCCACAGGGTTGGTTGATCGATTTGGTGGAAGCCACTGGTCAAAAACAAGCGGCTTGGCGGACCGATCCAGAGCGATGTGGTGCGGCGGGCGCGATTGGCGATATCGGAACGCATGCGGAGAATTTAGTGGAATATATTACCGGATTGCAGATCGACGAGCTTTGTGCGGATTTGACGATTTTCGTGGAGGGGCGCTTGTTGGACGATGATGGAAATATCCTCATCCACTATAACAACGGTGCGCGCGGAGTTTTGCATTGTTCTCAAATCTGTAATGGCGAGGAGAATGATTTGAACATTCGGATTTATGGCTCAAAGGCCGGTTTGGTTTGGCATCAAATGGAACCGAATACCTTGGTTGTGAAATCGCGCGATGGGGGAAGTCGGAATATCCGTACGGCCGTGGGCCAATTGTATGAGGCTGCCAATGCACATTGCCGTCAGCCTGCTGGACATCCAGAAGGGTATGTCGAGACATTTGCGAATATTTACCGCAATTTCGCCTTTGCTCTTCGGGCGCGTTGGGAAGGAAAGGCGCAGAATCCACTATATGATTTTCCGGGCATTGAAGAAGGGATTAAAGGCATGGCCTTTATTTCGAATGTTGTTCGTTCGGCTCAGGATTCGAAAAATAAGTGGACCAAATTTGAAATTTAATTAACCATAAGATAGATCATGACAAAAATTAAAATTGGAATCGTAGGAACAGGATTCATCGGGCCTGCGCACATTGAAGCCTTACGTCGTTTACCAAACGTGGAAGTGGCGGCTTTGTGTGAAGTTACGATTGAGTTAGCTGAAGCAAAGGCAAAACAATTAGGAATCGCCCGCTGGTATACCTTCGAGGATTTATTGAAACAAGACGATATTCAAAGTGTGCATATTTGTACACCTAATTTCTTGCATTATTCACAATCCAAAGCGGCTTTATTGGCCGGAAAACATGTGATTTGTGAAAAGCCATTAGCCAAAGATTTACATGAAGCGGAAGAATTGGTGGAAATCGCGGCTAAATCTGGTTTGGTGAATGCGGTGCATTTTAATTTACGTTATTATCCTTTGGTGCGTCAAATGAAAACGATGCGCGAAAAGGGTGATTTAGGTGAAATTTATTCGATTATCGGTTCTTATTTACAGGATTGGTTGTTTTACGCGACGGATTACAACTGGCGTTTAGAACCGGATAAATCAGGAGATTCACGGGCGATTGCTGATATTGGATCCCACCTCTTGGATATCATCGAATACATTACAGGCTTAAAAACCGTAGAAGTAATGGCTGATTTTAACACGGTTCATAAGGTACGTAAAAAGCCATTGAAGCCTGTGGAAACCTATTCGGGTAAAATGTTGACCCCAGAAGATTATGCGGATGTGCCGATTAACACGGAGGATCACGCGAATGTCTTGTTGCGTTTCGACAATGGAAATAGAGGTTCCGTGACCGTTTCGCAGGTTTCGGCGGGGCGTAAAAATCAGTTGAAATTAGAAATCTCAGGTTCGAAACAGACATTTGCCTTTAATTCAGAGCGGCCAAATGAGATTTGGATTGGGAATCGGGATCAAGCGAATCAGGTGTTGATGCGCGATCCGTCCTTGGCATATCCAGAAGCAACGGCCTTAATGACTTTCCCAGGAGGTCACAATGAAGGATTTTCGGATACATCGAAACAATTATTTAAGGAAGTTTATGCGGCGATTGAGGCGGGAGCCCAACCGGCCGAACCGAAATACCCAACCTTCGCGGATGGTTATCGTGAATTATTAATTTGTGAACGAATATTAGAAAGTACACGCAAGCAAGCTTGGGTGAAAATATAAATTTTTGAACTATGCAAACAATTAAAGGGCCAGCGATATTTTTGGCACAATTCATGGGGGATGAAGCCCCATTTAATAGCTTAGACGGCATCACGACTTGGGCGGCATCTTTAGGTTATAAAGGCGTTCAAATTCCATCTTGGGATGGTCGTTGCATCGATTTGCAAAAAGCGGCTGAATCGAAAACCTATTGTGATGAATTAAAAGGCATGTTAGCCGCGAAAGGCTTACAAATCACAGAGTTATCGACGCATTTACAAGGTCAATTAGTGGCGGTTAATCCAGCTTACGATTTAGGTTTTGATTCTTTTGCACCCGATGCGGTGAAAGGAAATCCGAAGGCGAGAACGGAATGGGCGGTCCAACAATTAAAATATGCCGCCAAAGCCTCTCAAAACTTAGGTTTGAATGCGCACGCCACGTTTTCAGGGGCTTTGATGTGGCACACTGTATATCCATGGCCACAAAGACCTGCGGGATTGGTGGAACAAGGATTTAAGGAATTAGGTCGCCGTTGGCTTCCGATTCTAAACGCCTTCGACGAAGTGGGTGTCGATTTATGCTATGAAATTCACCCAGGGGAAGATTTGCATGATGGCGTGACCTTTGAGATGTTTCTGGATGAGGTAAAAGGGCACAAACGTGCGAATTTATTGTATGATCCATCGCACTTTGTATTGCAAGCCTTGGATTATAAACAATACATCGATTTTTACCATGAGCGAATTAAGATGTTCCATGTGAAGGATGCGGAGTTTAACCCGACGGGCAAGCAAGGCGTCTATGGCGGATATCAATCCTGGATTAATCGGGCGGGACGTTTCCGTTCGTTAGGAGATGGCCAGGTTGATTTCAAGAGCATATTCTCTAAATTAACGCAATATGGATATGATGGCTGGGCGGTGTTAGAATGGGAATGCTGCATCAAAGATCCGGTGCAAGGTGCTACGGAGGGTGCACCATTTATCGCGAGCCATATCATCAAAGCGACTGAAAAAGTGTTTGATGATTTTGCAGGAACGGGTGCGGATGAAGCATTTAATAATAAGATTTTAGGCTTGTAATTTTTACAGCAGCTTAATAATAAAAAAGCCCCTAAAATAATGGGGCTTTTTTAATGAACTATGTTGTAAAATTTCTTAAAAAGAGTCAGGATTTATTTATTTCCGTGCTCAAATACACCATATCTTTTAATGTAAAAATATAAATAAACCAGGCTGAGGAAACTAAAACTAAATTTTTTATAATGTATTGACCAATCAATGTCAGGGCAAAAAAAGACTGCCAAGTTTCATTCGGCAGAAAAAAAATTGGCATAAATGTGGTCAACATATGGCCGATCATAAACCAAAAAGCCAGTTTGGTCAAACGAGGAAATAACCACAAAAATCCGATGAGACACTCTCCTATCCCCAAAAGCATCAGGAATGAAGGAGCATTCAACCATGGTGCCAGGGTAATGGTAAAAAGTTTTGTTACCAGACCTTCGGCCGGAGATGTCCCAAGTACTTTTAATAATCCAAACCAAATATAAACGAGCGCAATCATCGATCGATTAAGCCAAGATGCTGTAATTAAAGCATTTAGCGAATTTTTGTTGATCCTTACCATGCTGCTAAAAAAATTTGAGGGCAATTTGAAAAATTACCCTCAAACCAAACATGATTTAAATCAGTTTTAAAAACGATGCGTGACCGTCGCCGAAATGAAATAATCAGAAAAAGCCGCATCGCCATGTTTTCCGGTTACCCAATCATTGGCGGATTTGATCCGATTCCGTTGGGTCGCCACAGGCACAGAGACAAAAAATGTATTTTTAGCCGTGGAATAACTAAGACCTGGCTCGATGGAAAAAATAAATCCAGGCCGACGGAATCCGTCACTATCTCCTATTAAATCATAGGCAGGAATTCCTTCGATCCGTGTACCTAAGGTGGCACCAATGCCGGCCTTTGATGAAACAATGTAATTCAATCCCACACGACCTGCATATTGATCCGCTACCGACATATAATGGACCATTTCATCCGTTACAGCTTTATCTGGGGCAACATTTGAAGCTGAGTTCACATTTTTCGGATTGGACATATAGAATCCATTGTAGTATAAAGAAGTTCGAGTGAACAATTGTTGGTATCCCTGAATTTCCAAATTAATACCTACCCCACCGTCTCCCAATTGAATCGATTGATCCACAGCTTTGGTAATCGTATAATCGGTCCCATCAGTTTTCCGACGATGAAATTGATCTTGGACATTCCAATCACCCGTGGGTAATTTAATACCTAAACCCATCGAAAAATTTCCTTTCATATGTTTAATCGGATCTAATATCCAATAAGACGCTGTTAAACGTGCATCACCAAACCCGTTCGCTTGGGTAGAAAAACGCAATTGTTGAGGATTTCCAGTCACCGCATTTCCATAATGCTCATACATGGATGAACGATCATTAAAGGTAAAAGGAATATTTGCGCTGATTGAAAATCGATCTGTGACCGAATAGGTTACCCCTAAATCAAATCCTTGCGTATCATTAATGACATTGTTTCCAGCGGCTTCGCGGGCTGGTTGGTAATCTGCCCCTATGTAATGTTTAAAGGAATGTAAGGAACGAAAACCCATAGACACTTGCCATTGACCTGGGTGCATCATCGAATTGGCATTGGCACCGGTACCTACAGAGCAGGACATATGGCGTACAGCGACACAACCTTGACTAAATGAATAAGTTGAAAATATGATTACAAAGAGTGCAGTTAAAATACTATTTTTCATGGTTTTAATTTTTAAATACAACAAATAGACGCATCATCGCTAGGCGAGATGCATTACAATTGAATCCGAAAAAATTAACTGTACTGGGGAGGGGAATCTAAAGCACCTGAAAAGGAATTTGGCGCAAGAACTGGATGGTCAGTGTTTATAGATTTTACCGGCCATTCTAAAATATAAAAAACCCAAACATCCTTCGAAGCACAATATTCCTTCACGAGCGTTTGAATTAATTTCGATTTGCTAGGGGCTTTTTCGGGTTCATCCGATAGGTGCTCCGACACCTGATTCGCTAAATCAAAAAAGCGATCACGAGCATTTTGATCCGCCACGATGGTCGTGTAAAGCGTATCATTTTCCATCTTTTGGTCCACCATTTGGTAGAACTCGTCCCCTTTTCTCAACTCACCTTCCGCCTCTCGAGGCGCTTCCCAATTCGTTTGATAAGGCAAGGAAATCGGGATTTTAACGACCATTGTCTCCGTATTTTCATCCAGCGATATGGATTCAGTATCTGTAGGGGCCAAATATTGCAAAGCAAATCCACCTGCTTGATAAAGCAGAATGAAGAATAGCAATATGGACAGAATCTTTTTCATTAAAATTTGATTGTCGCAAAATTAGGTCATTTTTCAATAACCGTACCTAATTCTTGAGAAATATTTTTTTGAACTTCTTTTAAATGGATGAAATTCAATAACAATTCATTCATCTCCGACGAATCGCCTTGAAAATTCGCCATCAAATCCAATGACTCTTGGAGTTTTTGATCATTGTATACTTTGCGCAAGCGCAACACATTTTTAAACGCTATATCCTCCAGCATATCATGTTCCATCACCACCCGAATGTCATGTTTTTCCTTCCAAGTACTGGACAAATTATGTTTATCTGACGAACAATCGATGGCAAAATGCTGGATTTCCTCATCCGAATGATGCATGTAAAAATCCGGTTTGGGACTAATTCCACCTTGAAATGCTTCTTTACAAATCGCCATGATTTGATTAAAGAGCGGTACTTGGAAATGCACACCTTCCAATTCTTCAATTAAATAATGGGTCAACGTCACCCCAGGTGCTTTTTCTGGATTTATTTCCAAATGCCCGAAATTAATCAACAAACGAATGCATTCCGATTCTTGATAATAGGCTAAATTTTGATGAGTGGGCGTTTCCGGTTGGGCCGTTGGCTCGATCAACTGCCGAATTTCTTGGTAATCCTGGGGACTTACTTGCCCCGGCGTAGGAACATTTCCACCTTTCTGTTTTAGATTTTTAAGGTGAATTTTGTTCATTTCGGCCAGCAAGACCTCTTCTTCCAAGCGCATCATGGAAGCAGTTTTTTGAATAAACAAACTTCGCTGGATCGCATCCGGAATCTTTGAAATGCTTTGCACCATTTCCTTTATCAACTCCGCCCTTTTGAAAGGATCATCGCCCGCTTCTTTCAAAAACAAATTAGCCTGAAAGGAAATAACATCTTTAGAATGCTCTTTGATGTAGTCGATAAAAGCCTCGCTACCAATTTTTCGCACATAACTATCTGGATCCTGCCCTTCTGGGAAAACCACTAAATTCACCTGTAAACCTTCTTCTAAAATGAGGTCCATTCCCCGCAAAGCGGCTTTAATCCCGGCAGAATCTCCGTCATAGAGGACGGTGACATGTTGGGTAAATCGGCCGATAAGCCGAATTTGCTCTACGGTCAAAGAAGTTCCCGACGAAGCCACTACGTTATGAATGCCCGCTTGATGCAAGGAAATCACATCCGTATAGCCTTCGACTAAATAGCAAACATCGAGCTTTCGGATTTCATTTTTCGCTTGAAAAATGCCGTATAAACTAGATGATTTGTGATAAACTTCGGTTTCAGGAGAGTTGAGGTATTTGGCTTGGTTGGACTTCGGATCATTGCGTAAAATCCGCGCGCCAAAGGCGATTGTTTTTCCGGAGACATTATGAATCGGAAAAATCACGCGATTTCGGAAACGATCATAGACCTTTCCTTCGTCGTTCCTTTGGGTCACCAGACCCGCTTTTTCGATGATTTCCTGTGAATATCCTTGTTTGAGCGCCGCTTTCAAAAAAGCATCCCAAGCCTCTGGACTATAACCTAAATCAAAGGCCTGTAAAGTAGCTTCTGAAAAACCACGTTCTTTAAAATAGGGCCAAGCGATGGATTTACCTTCTTCGGAGTCGTGCAATTGGCTTTTGAAATAGCTTTTCGCATATTCCAAAATGATCAAAAGACTTTCCCTTTCGTTTTGACGAAGGACTTGATCATCCGTCATTTCTTCCTCTTGGATATCAATGCCATATTTTTTCGCCAAATGCCTCAGCGCTTCGCCATAACCAAGCCCTTCAATGTCCATAATGAAACGGACGGAATCGCCGGCTTTGCCGCAACCAAAACATTTGTAGATTCCCTTACTCGGTGAAATGGAAAAAGAAGGCGTTTTTTCGCCGTGGAAAGGACAGCATGCCCAAAAATTTGCACCCTTTTTCTTGACACTCACATAATCCCCGATCACGTCTGCCACCGCAGCCGTTTGCTTGATTCGCTCGACGGTTTCAGGATCTATGCGCATATTACAATAACAATCCGGCTAAGGTGGCTGATAAATAACTCGCAAGGGTTCCGGCAATTAAGGCTTTGAAGCCTAATTTAGCTAGGTCGGACCGACGAGACGGCGCTAATTCCCCGATGCCACCGATTTGAATCGCCACCGATGAAAAATTTGCAAAACCGCATAATGCGAAACTGGTAATGGCAATGGTCTTTGGACTTAATGTATCTTTCAGTTTCACCATGTCCAAATAGGCCACAAATTCATTCACTACCATTTTCTTGCCCATTAAGGCGCCCGCCACTTCCACATCCACCGCCGGAACGCCCATAGCAAAGGCAAACACAGAAAATAATTTTCCTAAAATCAAATTCATAGATAGGCTTGGTAGATTGATCCAAGCGCCGATATGGCCTAAGCCTAAATCAACCAGCGCAATCAACGCTATAAAACCGATCAACATCGCAATCACATTGAGACCCACCTTCAATCCCTCACTCGCGCCTGCCGCGATCGCATCCACTAAATTCGCATGGGTCTTCGTCACATCCATTTTGACGATACCCTCCGTTTCCGACTTCTCCGTTTCGGGAAACATGATTTTGGAAATCACCAAAGCACCTGGCGCAGCCATTAAACTTGCGGCCAATAAATAGGCCGCCGGTACGCCCAATGAAATATAAACCGCCATCACTCCCCCGGCGATACATGCAAATGAACCGGTCATGGAAGCCATTAACTCGGATTTTGTCATGTTTTTTAGATAGGGTTTAATCATGATTTGTGCCTCCACTTGACCTACAAAAGTAGATGCCACATTCGACAATGCCTCCGCCCCACTCACGCCCATGAGCCAGTGAACGCCTTTGCCTAAACCGGAAACGACGCGTTGTAAGACACCTAAATGATAAAACATATTGACCAAAACGGCTACGAAAATGATCGTTGGGACTACTTTAAAAAAGAAAATATATTCATTTCCTGGCCCAAAAGCTTTGGCCATGAGCGAACGATCCACGAGCGAACCAAATACAAATTGAGCACCTTTATCCGCCTGTCCTAAGAGGGTATTGATGGAATCCCCGAGCCATTGAAATAATTGTTGGCCCACATCCGTCTTTAAAATAAACACGGCGAGGGAAACTTGCAATAATAATCCGACACCCACGGTCCGATAATTAATCGCCTTACGGTTATTAGACATTAAAAATGAGACGCCTAAAATGAGAATAATGCCTAATAAACCTGTAAATCTTTCCATATTGGGTTGTTGGTGTAAATCTTAATTTCTTGTTTCCAAGTTAAACGTATATTGATCAAAGGGGATTTTCTCCACCAGATCATCTTCTTTCAATTGGTAAAATTCTTGATGAATATTGAATGGTTCCTCGCTCTCCACTTTCCAATAATTCCCATCCTCTTGCATCTCATACGAATTTACTGTGTCTCGCAAATTCCAATTTAAAATTGTAATGGCCAAATTTTTAGCCCGCGAATTCACAAGCTCAAATAAGGATTCAATTCGACGGTCAAAACTCCGCACCATCACATCCGCTGAACCGCCATAGACCTTGGGGGCGCCCTCATTGTGGAAATAATAAATCCGCGTGTGTTCCAGGTAATTTCCAACGATGGATTTAATGTAAATGTTTTCTGATAAGCCTTTTCGCTGAGGTCTTAAGCAACAAATTCCGCGGATAATCAGCAATACCGGCACACCCGCCTGAGACGCGCGATACAAGGCTTCCATCGTCAGTGTGTCTTGCAGGGAGTTAATTTTCCAACAAATTCCCGCCTTTTTCCCCGCCTTGTGATTATCTACCTCCGTTTGAATCATTTCAATTAAGCGATTCCGCATATCCCGCGGAGCCGTAATTAAATGTTCATAATGGGTGGGCATCGAATGCCCTGTGATTACATTAAAAAACTCGGCAATATCTTGCGTAATCCGCGTATCAGTGGTCAAAAGACCTAAATCCGTATATAATTTGGCAGTGTCCTCATTGTAATTTCCCGAGGATAAATGCGCATAACTCATGACATGAGAGCCTTCATTGCGGATAACCTGTAACAATTTGGTATGCGTTTTTAAGCCTGGAATACCGTAAATCACAAAGCAACCTGCTTTTTGCAAGCGAGTGGCTTCTTTAATATTATTTTCCTCATCGAAACGCGCTTTTACCTCAAACAAAACCGAGACGTGTTTCCCTTGTTCTGCTGCCCGAAATAGAGCGTTTGAAATTCGAGAATTTTTCGAAATCCGATATAAGGTAATTTTAATCGCAAGGACATTGGGATCATCCGCGGCTTGTTCGAGCAACTGAACCACCGGCTCAAAATTATTATAAGGATGGTGCAACAAAATATCCCCCCGTTTCATCGTCTCAAAGATATCCCCAATTTGCACCGATTTTAAACCCAAAGGAGGAACTACAGCGGGATTAAGCGCCATTTTTCCTTTGAAATCAGAATGTTTTAAAATTTGCCAGAAACACGTAAAATCTAATATCGATTGCTTGACGAAAATGTCCGACTTTTCAAGCGACCAGCGTTTTAGCATTTCGCCTAATAGAAATTCGGAATGTTCTTGTTCCACTTCCACACGCGTTACACGACCTAAACGCCGATCTTTGATTTTTTTCTTGATCTCATCGACGAAATCGGTTTCGGTATCCTCATGCTCGACTACATCAAAATCCCCGTTTCGAGTAATTCGAAAAAGCGTGGTGGATTCGATTTCTACGTTACGGTATAAGACTTGTAATTGATGTCGAATCAGCTCTTCGATCGGCAAAAAGACAACCATATCTTCCCGTTCAATCACGTAAAAACGGGCTAAATTCAGCGGAATTTGAACAAAAGAAATTTTATGATCTTTTTCTGTTTTGCCTTTATGGCCTTTTTTTTCATGATGCCCTACCGTGACTACCCCAAAAATGAGCGTTTTGGCTAATAGACTTGGGAAGGTGTGGGTATGGTCAAAAACCATCGGGGTCAGCATCGGGTAAATCGTCCGATTGAAATAGATTTCGACGTCCGATAATTCGTCCGGACTTAAATCGCTGAGTTTAGCCAAAAGTAAACCATTTTCGGAGAATTGGGGCAAGATTTCATCCACAAAAAGGCGGTGTTTTTCCTTGCTAAATTCCTGAGCAGATGAAATAAGCATCTGCTTAAATGGCACTTCGCGCAATCCAGAATAATCGGTTCGTTCTTTACCGAAATCGATGTAATTGTACAAAGAACCCATTCGAATGGTAAAAAATTCATCGAGATTGGAGGCTGTAATGGCCAAAAACTTAAGTCGGTCGAACAGGCTACGGCTTTGATCACGGGCTTGGTCGAGTACGCGCTCATCGAATTTCAACCAAGACAAATCCCTTGAAATGAATTTGGCTTTTGAAATTATATCCTGCGATTTCTGCATGGATTTTTCGATTTTCCGGGCAGAGTCCCTCGGAGCCACCAAATTAATTTTCCAATTTTTGGGCTTTAGGAATGACAAAAGATTCCCTTTGTGGGAATCTTTGTCAAGGGAAGAATTCAGATTTGTATGCGAATCACTCATATGTTATTCGTTTGGAATTTGATTCTTGATGGCTTCGTAGTCAGAACCTAATCGGCCTACTTCGGTCATCAAGAAAGTTTGAAGCTCCAAATTAAATCGTTGTTTTTCTTCAGGTGTTAAGGAATCATAAAGGTTCTTTAATTCCTGATTTATTTGGCGTTTTTCTTCCTCCGTTTCTGCGTGAATGCCACGCAGATGAAAGGATTTAAAATCAAAAACCATGGCTTATACGTCTACTTTAGCGTATTTGGCATTTTTCTCGATGAAATCACGGCGTGGCGCTACTTCGTCACCCATCAGCATGGAGAATAATAAATCGGCCTCAATGGCGGATTCTACCGTCACTTGTTTCAAGGTTCTGGAATCTGGATTCATGGTCGTTTCCCATAATTGTTCCGCGTTCATTTCCCCAAGACCCTTGTACCGTTGGACACCTACGCTTTCTTCTTTTCCATTACCTACGATTTCGCGAACGGCTTCATCACGTTGTTGTTCTGTCCAAACATAACGAACTTGCTGGCCTTTTTTCACTTGATACAGAGGCGGTTGCGCTATGTAGATATACCCATGATCAACCAATTGGCGCATATAGCGGAAGAAGAAGGTTAAAATCAACGTACGAATGTGGCTTCCATCCACGTCCGCATCCGTCATAATGATCACCTTGTGGTAGCGTAATTTATCGATGTTCAACGCGCGCTCATCTCCATCTTTTCCAAAGGAAACGCCGAGCGCTGTGATCATATTCTTAATCTCTTCATTCTCGTAAATGCGGTATTCCTGTGCTTTTTCGACGTTTAGGATTTTACCACGCAAAGGCAAGATGGCTTGGAAAGCCCGATTTCTTCCTTGTTTTGCAGTACCCCCCGCTGAATCTCCCTCGACCAAATACAATTCACAAGTATGTGGATCTGAATCAGAGCAATCGGCCAATTTACCTGGCAATGAATTCGATCCTAAAACCGTTTTCCGCTGCACCATTTCACGTGCCTTGCGCGCCGCATGACGCGCTTGAGCTGCCAAAATAACTTTCGCCACGATTTGACGCGCTTCTCTTGGATGTTCTTCTAACCAGGACTCCAACATATCCGACATCGCCGCCGAAACCGCGCCAGACACCTCACCGTTTCCTAATTTAGTTTTGGTTTGACCCTCAAACTGAGGTTCCGCCACTTTCACAGAAATCACCGCCGTCAAACCTTCCCGGAAGTCATCGCCCGCGATATCGATTTTCAATTTCTCTAAGGCTCCTGATTTGTCCGCATAATTCTTCAAAGTACGCGTTAATGCACCCCGGAATCCCGCCACGTGCGTTCCTCCTTCGATGGTATTAATGTTATTGACATAGGAAACCACATTTTCGGTATAGGAGGTATTGTACATCATGGCCACTTGGACCGGTACACCATTCTTATCTCCCTCCATGTAAATAGGCTCAGAAAGCAATGGCTCACGTGTCGCATCTAAATACATAACGAATTCACGAAGTCCGCCTTCTGAGAAAAAGGCTTCTGATTTAGCCTCGCCATTTTCATCCAATTCGCGCAAATCAGTTAATTCAATACGGATACCCGCATTCAAAAAAGAAAGCTCACGCAAACGACCAGCTACCGTTTCATATTTATATTCGGTCACCGTGAAAATAGACTCATCCGGCTTAAATAAAACCGATGTTCCCGTGCGATCGGTCACCCCTACTTCCTTCACAGGATATTGAGGAACCCCGATTTTATATTCTTGTTGATATATCTTACCATCCCGGCTATACACCGTCACTTTCAAATCCGTCGACAATGCATTCACACAAGATACCCCCACCCCGTGCAAACCACCGGAAACCTTGTAGGTATCTTTGTCAAATTTACCCCCAGAGTGAAGTACGGTCATAACCACCTCCAGCGCTGAGCGCTTTTCTTTCGTGTGCATGCCCGTCGGAATACCCCGGCCATTATCCTCCACTAAAATCGAATTGTCCGTATTAATCGTCACCGATATCTTATCGCAATGACCCGCCAAAGCTTCGTCAATCGAGTTATCTACCACCTCCCAAATCAAATGGTGAAGACCCTTAAATCCTGTATCACCAATGTACATGGAAGGACGCTTACGAACCGCCTCTAAACCTTCTAGAACTTGAATATTATCTGCACCATAATTTGCCCGATCTTCGGCTGATGAATCTTGTGCTTCTGACATAATTTATTTGAAAATAAGTTAAATGGACGCTTTATCGCAAGGAAAAAAACCTCCGTAAAAATTTTAGAATTTAATAGTTAAAAATAAGGATTTATCCACGCAAAAACTAACAAATTGGCTAATAATTTTAGTGTTTAAAGTGTCGAATTCCGGTCATGACCATGGCCAAGTTATTGGCATCACAATAATCAATCGAATCTTGATCTTTAATCGAGCCTCCTGGCTGAGTTACGGCCACGATTCCCGCATTTCCTGCAATTTCCACGCAGTCTGGGAAAGGAAAAAATGCATCCGAAGCCATCACCGCACCTTGTAAATCAAAGCCAAATTCCTTGGCTTTATCAATCGCTTGTTTTAAAGCATCCACACGCGAGGTTTGTCCCACGCCAGAAGCTAATAATTGGCCGTCATTCGCTAAAATGATTGTATTCGATTTGGTATGCTTACAAATTTTCAAAGCAAAGGCGAGGGCCCGCTTTTGCGCGTCGGTCGGTACGCGCTTCGTCACCGTTTTAAAATCCGCCACACCTTCTGTCGCCAAATCTTTATCCTGTTCCAACACGCCATTCAAAAGCGTTTTAAACATGACTTTCGGAAATTCCTGCGGATTACGTTTTAACAAAATTCGGTTTTTCTTCGTTTTTAAAATCGCCATAGCCTCTTCCGAAAAGGATGGCGCAATTAAAATTTCACAAAACAAGGGATTAATCGATTCTGCCGCAGCTTTATCCACCTCACCATTCGTGGCCAACACCCCTCCAAAAGCCGAAATCGGATCACAGGAAAGGGCCTTATCATAGGCTTCTTTGACGCTTTGACCTGTCGCCACGCCGCATGCATTCATGTGTTTGATAATCACAAAGGCCGTTTCTTCAAATTCGTCCAATAAAGACAAACAAGCGTCGACGTCGACCAAGTTATTGTACGACAATTCTTTCCCGTGTAATTTATCAAACAGCGCATTTAAATCGCCGTAAAACGTTCCCTTTTGATGTGGATTTTCGCCATAGCGTAATCCATGTTCCGGCAAGGATTTAAATTGGGTCAAATCGGCCGCCTCTTCAGCAAAATAGCGCTGGATGGCGCGATCGTAATGAGAGGAAACCTGGAATGCTTTTTGGGCAAAACTACGACGCTGTTCCAAGGTTGTTCCAGCCCCTTGTTGCTTAAATATGTCCATGACTTCTTGGTACTGATCCCGGGAAGAAACAATCAAAACATCTTGGAAATTTTTGGCAGCTCCACGAATCAAAGAAATCCCGCCGATATCAATTTTCTCAATGATATCCTCATCTGAAGCGCCTGAGGCAACCGTTTCTTCAAAGGGATACAAATCCACCATCACTAAATCAAGGGCAGGAATTTCATATTGTTTGGCAACAGCCACATCCTCCGGCAAATCCCTTCGGTATAAAATACCACCAAATACTTTGGGATGAAGGGTTTTTACCCGTCCCCCAAAAATGGAAGGATAACCAGTCAAATCTTCTACCCGAATCACCGGAATGCCTAATTCTTCAATAAATGATTGCGTTCCACCGGTTGAATAGAGGGTCACGCCGTCTTGATGTAATTGCTGAATAATGGGGGCTAAACCGTCTTTGTAATAGACTGAAATAAGGGCAGACTGGATTTTTTTTACTGACATGGGCTTGAATGAAATTTAAGCCACGAAGGTACGAAATTTGCTTAGCTTCGGCAAACCGGCAAGGATTGCCGAAGCTAAACGGGGGGAATTATTTTTTATTGTGTTTTTGGTATCTCAACAAGCCCTCCAAATAGTAATAATCCGCATAAACCAAGGGCACATCGATCTCCGAATTCAAGCCCTTTGCGCCTACGCAGTGTTTTATCAAGAAATTGTTATTTTCGCCCAAGGCCGCACGATAGGCCGGACTCGACAAGGATTCCAGCATTTTCACCGCATCCGCATAATAACGTTTGCCCTTCGCACCCGAATAAGTACTCAATTCTAATAAAGCCGAAGCCGTAATCGCACCCGCCGAAGCATCACGCTCCTCATTCGGAATATTCGGCGCACTGAAATCCCAATACGGAATTTTATCGGCCGGTAAATTCGGATGATTCAAATAAAAATCCGTAATCTTTTGCGCAAAATCCAAATACTTTTTATCCTTTGTCTCTCGATACATGGTCACATAGCCATATATCGCCCAAGCATGACCCCGCGACCATGTCGATTCGTCTTGATAGCCTTGATGTTGTTTTTTAACCAAAACCTTCCCGTTTTCATCGTAACAAATCACATGATAAGAGGAATAATCCGAACGGAAATGATTTTTGATCGTATTATCCGCATGCGTAATCGCAATGTCATGAAAAGTCTGATCGCCCGTCTCCCGCGAAGCCCAAAACAATAACTCCAAATTCATCATGTTATCAATGATCACCGGATAGGTAAAGCCCCCTTTGAAGGTGTTCCATGATTTAATCAAACCTATTTTGGGATCAAAACGAGAGGCCAACGATTTAGCCGACTGAATCAATACCTTTTTCGCATGCGGATCTTTCGTCAAACGCAATTCATTCCCAAAGGAATCAAACATCATAAATCCTAAATCATGCGTTCCTTTGTTAAATTGCTCCTTTTCCACCGCAGCCGTCCATAAACGCGCCGATTTCTCCCACTTCACATCCTTCGTTTTCTCATATAAATACCAAAGACTCCCCGGGAAAAATCCAGAACACCACCAGCTCGAAGGCAAGTCGCGGTATGCCCCATCCGGCTTCGCCGAATGTATTGTTTTGGAAGTATCAGGGTGATCGGCTAACATCCGTTGGTATTGCTGACCCGCCAGCGCAAACTGCTTATTCACGTCAATTTTCTGCGCCATCGCCCCCGTACTCAACAAGGACAATAAAATCATTACTCTTTTCATCGTTTTATTCGGTTTAATTTAAATTTTATCTGCCCATCCAACCGCCATCAACGGTCAATATAGTCCCATGTACATAATTCGAAGCCTCCGATGCCAAAAAGACCACCGGTCCTTTGAAATCATTCGGCTCTCCCCATCGACCCGCCGGAATTCGACCTAAAATAGACGCACTGCGATCCTTATCTTCACGCAATGCCGCCGTATTGTCAGTTGAAATATAGCCTGGCGCAATCGCATTCACATTAATCCCTTGGCTCGCCCACTCATTCGCTAAGGCCATCGTCAAACGCGCTATTCCCCCTTTGCTCGCCGCA
>CAIVPF010000109.1 GCA_903907745.1 uncultured Cytophagaceae bacterium
CATTGGCCATAGTTTCTTGGGTAGTAAATGTTTTGGAGGCGATTAAAAAAAGTGTCGTTTCAGGATTTACTTTTTTTAATACCTCTGCGATATGTGTTCCATCGACATTACTAACAAAATGCAGATTAAGATGTGTTTTGTAGGCTTTTAAAGCTTCAGTCACCATGACTGGGCCTAAATCAGAACCACCAATTCCGATATTCACGACATCGGTAATGGCCTTTCCTGTATATCCTTTCCAATTCCCAGAAATGATGGCTTCTGAAAATTGTTTCATTTGTTGTTTTACTGCTTGAATATCTGGGATGATATCCTTTCCATGAACGTTGATCACTTTAGATGATTTGGCGCGGAGGGCAGTATGTAATACCGCTCTATTTTCCGTTTGATTGATCGGATCGCCAGAGAATTGAGCTTGAATGGCTTCTTTTAAACCGCATTCTTTGGCTAAATTGACTAAATGTTGAAAGCTAGATTCGTCGATTATATTTTTTGAGAAGTCAAAATAAATATCTTGAAATAATAAACTGTAGGTATTAGCTCGATTTTTATCAGCTGTAAATAAGTCCTTTAAATGGATGTGTCGGAGGCGGTTAAAATCAGAGGATAATGCTTGATAGGCGGACGTTTCCGTAAAGTTTTTGGTTAATAACATGCGATGTTTTTTGATTTTTACAAAAATACAAGACTATAGCTAAATAAAAATGGGAAGTCAATTTTTATTGCTTCCCATTTCAATAGTTTAAACGCTATTTACAAATTAGGTTGCGGTGTTTTTCTCAAATATGGTTTTACGGCTGTAAATCCTTTTGGAAATTTCGTAACAGCGTCTTCATTGGATACCGCTGGGGTTATGATTACATCTTCTCCGTAGGTCCAATCGGCTGGTGTAGCGACTTGATAATTAGCCGTTAACTGCAAAGAATCGATCACGCGTAAGATTTCATTAAAATTTCTTCCCGTAGAAGCAGGGTAGGTAAGCGTTAACTTGATTTTTTTATCTGGTCCAATAATGAACACCGAACGCACGGTTGCTTTTTCCGAGGCGTTGGGATGAATCATATCATATAGTATAGCTACCGTCTTTTCAGGATCCGCGATAATAGGGAAATTCATTTCAACATGATTTACTTCTTCGATGTCCGGTACCCATTTATTGTGGGAATCCAAAGAATCCACTGAAATAGCGATGGCTTTAACTCCTCTTTTTTCAAATTCTCCGTGTAATAAAGCGGTTTTTCCTAATTCAGTTGTACATACTGGGGTAAAATCGGCTGGATGGCTAAAAAATAATACCCATGAATTTCCGATCCACTCATGGAAGGAAATAGGTCCTTGTGTCGTATCCGCTTGAAAATCTGGCGCGATATCTCCTAATCGTAATGACATAATGGTATATTTAAATGATGAATTATTCTACCAAATTTATAGACTATAATTGAAATAAAAAAGCAATTCTAAAATAGAATTGCTTTTAACATTACACTTCATCAACAAACTAAAAATTAATTAATTAAAATGCTGTAGGAGAAGGATTCGAACCTCCAAGGTGTAGTTAGCCGCGACACAGAACTAACTTAGTGGTCAACCCATTATGCCGCGTTTATCCTAGAATCACCACCCCCGAGACAGGAGGGCACGTCTGCCAATTTCATCACCCTACAGTGAAAAATAACTACCTTTGTAATTATTGCGTGTGCAAATATAAATAGGTATTTTTATATATTCAAAAATTTTTAACAAAAATCCTTATTTATATAACGAATTTTAAAATATTGACCTAATCTTTGAAATATTTACATGGAAAAAAAATTTGATTTAGATCCTTTGGATTTGAAAATATTAGAAATTTTAGTTGCAGATGCGAATTTGCCCTACACGGAAATTGGACAGCGACTTGATGTGTCTGGGGGTACAGTTCATGTACGGATGAAAAAAATGGAATCCTTGGGAATTGTTCGTGGAGCACAGCTATTAATTGATTATTCGAAAATAGGTTGGGACATCAGTGCATTTTTGGGTATTTATTTAGACAAGAGTTCACTGTATGAAGATGTGGCAAAACAACTAGAAAAAATCCCAGAAGTTGTCAATATTCACTATACGACAGGTATTTATTCGATTTTTGCTAAAATTATATGTCGGGATACCCAACATTTACGTGAAGTCCTTCATGATAAAATTCAACGTGTCACGGGTATTCAACGTACCGAAACATTTATATCCCTCGAAGAAAGTTTAATCCGAAATACCCCTTTATTTTAAATTATTAAGATTTGTTCTAAATAAATGGGTGTTTGGATGAAATCAATTTTGTAAATTTGCGATCTAATATTGATGCATTATGGCAGAAAAGGTCGACGAGATTTTACAAGAGGTTACTTCATCGGATTACAAATATGGTTTTGAGTCTTTTTTTGAGACGGATGAAGCACCTATTGGTTTAGATGAATCCATTATTCATTTTATATCAAAAAAGAAAAATGAACCGGAGTGGATGTTGGAGTGGCGTTTAGCTGCTTTTAGACATTGGTTAACATTAAAAGAACCCACTTGGGCAAATGTCAATTATACACCTACCGATTATCAGGGTCTAAAATATTATTCAGCCCCTGTTCAAAAAAAGCAATTAAATTCCTTAGATGATATCGATCCTGAACTACGCAGGACGTTTGAAAAATTAGGCATTAGCCTAGATGAGCAAAAGCGTTTATCGAACGTGGCCGTGGATGCCGTGATTGATTCTGTTTCAGTCGCAACCACTTTTAAAGATACGCTGGCTGAAAAAGGAGTTATTTTTTGCTCCATATCGGAAGCAGTTCAAGAGCATCCAGAATTAATCAAAAAGTATTTAGGAAGTGTCGTGCCAGTGAAAGATAATTTCTTTGCAGCGCTTAATTCTGCGGTCTTTTCAGATGGTTCATTTTGTTTTATTCCTAAAGGTGTTCGTTGCCCTATGGAATTATCTACTTATTTCCGAATAAATGCTTCTGGTACAGGTCAATTTGAGCGAACTTTGATTGTCGCTGAGGATGAGTCCTATGTCAGTTATTTGGAAGGTTGTACAGCGCCCATGCGTGATGAGAATCAATTGCATGCAGCTGTGGTTGAAATCTTCGTTCATGCGGGAGCAGAAGTTAAATATTCCACCGTACAAAACTGGTATCCTGGAGACAAAGAAGGCAAAGGTGGTATCTACAATTTTGTAACTAAACGAGGAATTTGTGATGGACCCCATGCTAAATTATCATGGACCCAAGTAGAAACCGGTTCAGCGGTTACTTGGAAATACCCATCCGTCGTGCTTAAAGGGGATTATTCCATCGGTGAATTTTATTCTGTGGCGGTGACGAATAATTATCAACAAGCAGATACAGGTACCAAAATGATTCACCTTGGTAAAGGCACTAAGTCGAGAATTGTATCCAAAGGAATTTCGGCTGGTTTTTCTCAAAACTCTTATCGAGGTTTGGTTCAAATTAATAAACGCGCGGATAAGGCTAAGAATTTCTCACAATGTGATTCATTGTTGCTAGGAGATACCTGTGGCGCGCATACGTTTCCGTATTTAGAGGTAAAAAATAAAACGGCGTCGGTAGAACATGAGGCAACGACCTCTAAAATTGGTGAAGATCAAATCTTTTATTGTAATCAAAGAGGTTTATCAACTGAAACTGCCATCGCATTGATCGTTAATGGATATGCCAAAGAAGTTTTAAATCAATTACCAATGGAATTTGCCGTGGAAGCTCAAAAACTTTTAGCCATTTCATTAGAAGGGTCAGTCGGTTAATTTAATCCCGCCTGTATGTAGAGCGACAAGGGTTGAACCTGATTCGAAATATTTCTTTTTTAGTAAATCATAGAGTCCATAAAACATCCTTCCGGTGTATATAAGCTCTATTTTTATTTGATGTTTTTGTTCGAATTCAATACAGAAATCAGTTAAAATCTCATGGTTTTTGGCATATTTATCAAAAATATAGGCTGAATTTAATTCTATGTTTTCTGGCTTGATGGAATGTTCATGCATATGTTCATGTATTTCATCTAGGTTGTTTAGCGTTAAAATGCCTATGATTTTAGTTGAAATATATTGACTTAATCCTAATCCTGTCGTTCCTGTTCCAATAGCAGTTATAAGGTAGTCGGCATGAATGTCATAATTTAATTCATCGGCTAGTGTTTTCATTCCTTTTAGGCCTACATCAGAATATCCACCTTCAGGAATTAATATGTATTTCTGGTGACTTATTTCTTTGGGAATTTCTTTGTTTTTGTAGCTTGATCTAGAAATAAAGATTAGATTCATTCCCCATTGGGACATTTGATGTAGATATGGATTACTAGTTATGTTTAATTCTTCGCCTCGAATGATCCCTATGGTATGTAGGCCTACCATGTAACCTGTATAGGCTAATGAATAGAGGTGATTGGAATAGGCGCCACCGAAACTAAGTAAGGAATACTCGGGTGTTTCTTGGGCTAAATGAATATATTCCTTTAATTTGCGCCATTTATTACCTGAAATGATGGGATGAATTAAATCATCTCGTTTAACTAAAATTCGAATATTTTGCTCTGTCCATAAAGGATCAAATATTTCTTCGATAGGACTGGGTACTTGTAAGTGTAAATTTTGAAATTTTTCTATGTCCATTGATCCAATGTTAGATCCGATTGATTCCGAAGATGACTTATTCGAGCATTTCAATTTTGTTGTGGACAAAGGTCAACAATTACTTAGAATAGATAAATATTTATTACTAAAAATTTCGAATGCCAGTCGGTCGAAAATTCAGGTAGGCATCGAAGCAGGATCCGTTAAGGTTAATAACCTCTTAATTAAATCAAATTATCGGGTTAAGCCTTTTGATCAAATATCTGTCTCATTTTCACATCCTCCGCGAGATACCGAAGTTTACCCTGAGAATCTTCCAGTGGACATTTTATTTGAGGATAACGATCTGATTATTGTAAATAAAGAACCAGGGATGGTGGTTCATCCTGCCCACGGGAATTGGTCTGGGACTTTGGTTAATGGTTTGTTATATCATTGCCAACAACTACCCGGAAATAAGAGTATTCGCCCCGGTCTTGTCCATCGAATCGATAAAGACACCTCTGGAATTTTGGTCGTGGCTAAAACTGAATTTGCGCTTACGTATTTAGCGAAACAATTTTTCGATCATAGCATAGAAAGAACCTATTTTGCGATTTGTTGGGGGGTTCCAAAGGTTCCTAAAGGTACTTTGCGAGGAAAAATCACCCGTAATCCGAAGGATCGGAAGGTGATGACCATAATTCCGGAAGACGCTGAGGAAGGTAAATTGGCCATTTCACATTATGAATTGGTGGAATCATTTGGTTTTTGTTCCTTATTGAAATTTAATTTAGAGACGGGAAGAACCCATCAAATTCGTGCTCACGCGCTTTCTATGGGTCATCCTTTAATTTCAGATTCATCTTATGGAGGAGATAAGATTAGGTTTATGAGTACCATGGCTAATTTCAAGACCTTCGTTGAAAATATGTTTAAGCTTTGTCCTCGGCAAGCCTTGCATGCCTATTCTTTGGGGTTTGAACATCCAAGCACTAAACAAATGATTCATTTTAACAAGGATTTTCCTAAAGACATGTCAGAATTATTAACAAAATTAAGAGCAATACATGGATAAATATGTTTTACGTAAAGCTGAGAAATCAGATATTCCATTGATTTTTTCTTTGGTTAAAGAGCTTGCGATTTTTGAAAAAGCACCCCATGAAGTAACTGCCACGGAGGCAGACTATGTAGAAAATGGATTTAAAGGAAATCCGTTATTTGAATGTATTTTAATATTTGAGGGTAATCAGTTGGCAGGATTTGCACTTTGGTATTACCGTTTTTCTACTTGGAAGGGTAAACGTTTTTATCTAGAAGATCTGTTCATCAAGGATGAATATCGGGGGAAGGGTTATGGCAAGGTGCTGATGGAAGCCTGCATTACAGAGGCTAAACGAACAGGGTCAAGTGGAATGATGTGGCAGGTATTGGACTGGAATACACCGGCCATTACATTTTATGAACGTTATGGTGTTCGATTCGATGGGGAATGGATAAATGTGAACTTAGATTTATAAAGAGTTTCTATCCTCAAAGTAATAATCATTCGAGAAACGTCCTTTTTCTTTGTTTAATATCATTTCTGCGGCGCGTTTTCCCATTAAGGAAAAGTCGTTTGAGATGACTGATATGCCTTCGGAGATAATTTCCTTGAGAGGTGTATCGTCATAAGATAAGACACCTATATCTTTTCCGAATTTCCATTGTTTCTTCGTGGCCCAATTGATCATTTTGATCAAATCAAATTCCCTAAAAACAATAAAGGCTTGATTCTTTTTTAAATCATATTCAGCCTCTAAATCTGGAATTATATCATGTGGCACCTTATTTTCTTCACAAAATTTAGTGAAGCCTTTGATGATGCCCTTCGGGGTATATTGGAAGCTTTTTTGACTTAATACCAGGTTTAATGCTTCGTATTTATTGATTTTTTCTAAACATGTATGCAGACCATTGTACATGTTTCTTTCAAAATTTTGGTATAAGATGGAATAGTCATTTGAAAACTCCTTCACATCGATATCCAGTATTAATAATTTATCCTTAGGGATTTTAGAAATGATTTTAGATACATTAATATTAAAATGGGGCAAAATGATGTAATGATTGAATTTGCCTAAATTATTATTAATTAGATTTTCAAATACCTGAATATCATGGTAATGGAAAAATAATGAATGTGTTACCCCTTCGCCTAAATGATTTAAAATACTATCTAAAAGAGTTTCTTTGTACGGAGTCAGCGCATCCATTAAAATGAATACATGTAAATTACTTCGGGTGTCAGTGCTGGCTACATAAAACCCTTTTCCATGATGCGAAGTGATCAGACCACGTTCTCTTAATTCATCATAGGCTTTAGTGACGGTCATTCTAGCCATGTTAAATTCATTGGCCACGACATTAATTGAAGGTAATTGTTTTCCACGTTCAAACTTACCAGAATCAATGGCATCGATTATGCTATCAATTAATTGTTGGTATTTCGGTTTATTATTCGATGGATCAAAATGTATCATATCGATTAATGAATTATCATTTGTTTTTCTATTTCTTCAAGTGAGGTGCCTTTGGTCTCAGGCATCATGAACATCACATAGGCCAGTTGGCCTACCATCATTACACCAAAGAAGCCAAAAATAGCGGTACCACCAAACATTTCGGTAAAGATGGGAAAAAAATTGGCAACCAATGCCGCTAAAACCCAATGGGTTAGTGAACCCCAAGCCATCCCGGAAGCACGTACGGAATTTGGGAAAATTTCTGAAATAAATACCCAAATGACAGATCCTTGACCTATAGCGTGTGAGGCTATGAAAACAAAAATGTACACGGGAACCAAGGTGAAATTTTCTTGATAAAATGACACTGTAATTAATCCTAAGGATAAAATATAGCCAAATGAGCCAATATACATTAATTTCTTTCTGCCTATACGATCAATAAAATACCAACCAAGCATAGTAAATAACAAATTAGCTAGTCCAATTCCTGCTGTAGATAACAAGGCACTTTCTTTTCCTAATCCCGTTAATTCATAGATGCGAGGCGCATAGAATATGATGGCATTAATGCCAGACATTTGATTAAAAAATGCGAACAAAAAGGATAATACAAGGGGGGTGACAAATTTTTTCGAAAACAATCGCTCGCCTTTAATTTGATTTTTTTGGTTTTCCGTTATTCGTTTAATTGTCTCTTCAGGGTTCGGGTCAGCTAAGGCCAATACTTTTTTTGCGGCCTCTACATTATTTCTTTTTAGTAATAGGAAGGTCGGTGTTTCGGGTGTAAAAGAAATTAAAACGGAAAATAATAAACTTGGTATACCGACTACCCCTAACATAATTCTCCAGTCATTTTCAATTCCTTGAATGAAATAATTTGAAATATAGGCGATTAAGATACCTAATACCACATTGAGTTGAAACGATATAACCAATTTTCCACGATGCTTAGCCGGTGCAATTTCTGATATATAAATGGGCGCCACGACGGATGAAGCTCCAATGGCTAGGCCGCCTAAAAACCTGAATAACATGAAATATTCGACGTTCGTTGCCAAAGCCGCACCAAGCGAAGATATAAAAAATGATATCCCTATCCATAATAGAGTGGGTTTTCTTCCAAAACGGTCGGCAGGAATTCCTCCTAAGGCTGCGCCAAATACAGTGCCATATAGGGCTGTCGCGATAGCGAGACCTTGTGTCCAACTATCTAGTTTCCATAAAGCTTGAATCGCTAATTCTGCGCCTGAAATAACTGCAACATCGAGACCAAAGAGCATTCCCCCCAATCCGACCGTAATTGACCAAAATAATACATGTTTATTCATGATTTTTATGTTTTGAATCCAATGTTAAATAATACTTGGATAAGATGCTAATCGATATACCTAAAAACACCAATAAGCTTAGTGCTAATTTTAAGCCAAAATATTCAGATAAGAATCCTATTAATACGGGACCTAGTAAAAATCCGACATAGGCAATTGTTGATACACTGGCCAAGGCCATGGAAGGACTCATATTTTTGGCATTTCCTGCCTTTGAATAGATGAAGGGTACGATTGTTGAAATTCCTATTCCCGTAATCGCACATCCAATGATTATTGTGTAAATATTTGTAAATAAAATGGCGATTGTTATTCCGATAGCTATTCCAAATCCATTAAAAATCAAAATGTTACGCACATCAAATTTATTTGATAAATAGTCACCGAGTAAACGTCCTAGCACCATGGCGAATGCAAAAGAAGTGAATCCAATCGTAATGGGGAAAGGATTTTCTAAAGCGCTTTCTTTGACATATAAAGTAACCCAATCTGCCATGGCACCCTCGCATAACATTCCGCAAAATGCGATAAAGGAAAGGACTAATAGGTATCTGCCAATTTTAAAAAAATGCACTTTGGGCAAACCATCATTTACTTTCTCCTTAAATCCGTCTTTTAATAAGCCTTTCCAAAAGAATGGTATACCGATTAAATTGGTGGCACTTATAAGTCCGAAATGAAGATAGAGGCTAATGTCATATTTGATCAAATAGCCACCGATGAAGGCTCCTAACATTAATCCGACGGAAAAGATGGCATGGAAACTTGACATGACTATTTTTTTCAAGATTCCTTCTAAACTTACTACTTGGGTATTCATGGCAATATTTAAAATATCACCTGCCATGCCAAATGCAAATAAACTGACGAATAATTGAAAAGGACTATGGATAAATCCAAATAGTGGTAAGATGAGAATATATAAAATGACAGATAGCAAACAAATATAAGCGGATTCGAATTTGGAAATCAACCAACCTGCCAAGGGTAATGACACCATAGATCCAATCGGTAGGCCCATTAAAATACTTCCTAAAGCCGCGTCGGAGAGGGATAAGGTTTGTTTATAATCTGGTATGCGCGTAGCCCAACTAGCAAAATTCAAACCACATAGAAAAAACAATATACTTATGGAGTACCGATGTTTGTTCATTTAGGTAATAATAAATCTCCTACATGATCCCAAGAATTAACTCGTTGATAATCATGAATATGCAGGTTGTGCAAAGCCGAAAATAGGAGAGGTGTTCCAGTAAATGTCTTTAAATTCTTTTCGTGATCATCAATTAGGTAATCCGCTTGAATCATATATTTATGACCACAAAAGACAACATGTGTCCAAGATATGAATGGAAAATGCTGTTCTAGCCAAATCAGTTTTTCTTTAAGCGATTCCGGATATTCTGTGGCCGCAGAAACGATGAATATTTCGTAATGATTACCGAGTTCTTTAACGATGTCAACGGCTTTTTCTTTTACAGGAATATCTAAAAAGAATCCTGGCTCTTTTAGAAATGAATTATTAGCTATATAATCTTGGTAAAAAGCCATTTTTAATGAATCATTGGCTACTAAATCTTCCATTGAATAGGATTTATTCAATCGGTGATTGATCTCTGATATAATTTTTATGGATGTATCCGCTAGGACATCATCCATGTCAATGGCGATTCTTTTCATAAGAACTAAAAAAAACTCCCCAATGAGTTGGGGAGTTTTCAATTTGTTAACGTGAATATTACATCATTCCGCCCATTCCACCACCACCTGGTGCGTGGCTATGTGCAGGCTCATTAGCAGGCTTATCTGCAATCACACATTCAGTGGTTAATAATAAACCAGCGATGGATGCGGCATTTTCTAAAGCTAAACGAGTTACTTTTGTTGGATCAATAATACCCGCCGCGATCATATTTTCATATTTATCTTCACGTGCATTATATCCAAAATCATCTTTACCAGCACGTACAGCATTCACAACAACAGAGGCTTCTCCACCTGCATTCGATACAATGGTACGAAGTGGTGACTCTACTGCTTGACGAATAATGTTAATACCTGTATTTTGATCTTCATTTTCGCCTTTTAATTTATCTAAAGAAGCGATTGCGCGGATTAGAGCTACACCACCACCGGCGACGATTCCTTCTTCTACCGCTGCACGTGTAGCGTGCAATGCATCATCCACACGGTCTTTCTTCTCTTTCATTTCTATTTCTGTAGCCGCACCGATATACAAAATAGCAACTCCACCTGATAATTTAGCTAAGCGCTCTTGTAATTTCTCGCGATCGTAATCAGACGTAGTGTTTTCGATTTGAGATTTAATTTGACTCACCCGATTTAAAATATCATCCTTTGAACCAGAACCATTCACAATAGTTGTATTGTCTTTATCAATGATCACTTTTTCTGCTTGACCTAAATATTCAATCGTTGCGTTTTCTAATTTAAATCCACGCTCTTCTGCGATTACAGTACCACCAGTAAGGATAGCGATATCTTCTAACATAGCTTTTCTACGATCACCAAAACCCGGAGCCTTTACAGCTGCAACTTTCAGCGCACCGCGAATTTTATTAACAACTAACGTTGCTAAAGCTTCTCCATCAACATCTTCCGAAATAATTAATAATGGACGACCTGTTTGAGCAACCGCTTCTAATACAGGTAATAATTCCTTCATCGAAGAAACCTTCTTTTCTGAGATTAAAATGAATGGCTTTTCTAATTCAACCTCCATTTTATCCGTATTAGTAACAAAATATGCAGATAAATAGCCACGGTCGAATTGCATACCTTCTACGGTCTTAACTTCCGTTTCTGTTCCACGAGCTTCTTCTACAGTAATAACACCTTCACGACCCACTTTATCCATAGCTGAAGAGATCATTTGACCAATTTCAGAATCGTTATTGGCAGAAATCGTAGCTACTTGAGCAATTTCGTTCGAAGTAGTGATAGGACGAGATTGTTTTTTCAAATCGTTTACAATAGCCTCAACCGCCTTCTCAATTCCTTTTTTCAAATCCATAGGATTTGCACCAGCCGCTACGTTTTTAGAACCAATGGTGTAGATGGATTGCGCTAAAACAGTCGCTGTTGTTGTTCCGTCTCCAGCTTGGTCAGCTGTTTTCGAAGCTACTTCTTTAACTAATTGAGCTCCCATGTTTTCTACAGGATCCTCTAATTCAATTTCTTTTGCCACAGATACACCATCTTTTGTAATGGAAGGTGATCCGAATTTTTTGTCAATAATTACGTTACGACCTTTAGGTCCAAGTGTAACTTTAACAGCATTAGCAAGGGTATCAACCCCTCTCTTCATTTTTTCGCGAGCTTCGCTGTCGAAAAATAATTCCTTAGCCATATCTATACGTCTTTTAAAGTTTTGATAAATTTTTAAAATTATAATACTGCAAAAATGTCAGATTCACGCATGATTAAATAATCCTTTCCCTCGATCGTAATCTCAGTTCCTGAATATTTACCATACAAGACATCATCACCTACTTTAACAGTGATTGGCTCATCTTTTTTACCATTACCAACTGCTACGACTACGCCTTTTTGAGGTTTTTCTTTTGCCGTATCTGGAATGATAATACCAAATGCAGTTTTTTCTTCAGCCTGTGCCGGCTCTACAATGACCCGATCAGCTAAGGGTTTGATAGTTAATTTTGACATGTTTTATAAGTTTTTATTGTTCAATAATTTTTTGCTCTTAAAAGAGACAGGGCATGAATCAACAAGATACATGCCAAATTCACTATCTGCCAACTTTGTCAGTCAGATTTGAAATAATTCTATTTGGTGGCAGGTTTTTGAATAGGTGCCGGTGCACTTGGAACTGTTTTGGTAGCTGCCTTTTCAACATTGACAGACTGAATGGCATCCCCACCATTCGATGAGATGGTAAAGTTCGTTAATAGAGCTAAAACCAAAATTGCAATGGAGAATCCCCAAGTCAATTGCTCAACGATATCTCCTGTTTTTTGTACACCAAACATCTGTGTAGCTCCTGAAGAAGAAAACTCACCGCTTATGCCGCCTCCTTTAGGATTTTGAACCAATATTAAGATTATTAATAAGGCTGAGAATAAAACGATAAGTGAAATTAATAAAGTAAACATGATTAATTATTTATTTTTAAAGACAATTCTGAAATTCGAGTTGCAAAGTAATGGCTTTTTTCGGGTTTAGACAAACTTAATTTTTCATAAATTTCAATTGCTTGCGTGTATTTACCCTGTTTTTCTAAAATTATGGCAAAAGTTTCGGACGTAGGAGCAATCCAAACGCTTTCCGATAAATCTATTTCTTCTTCTGGTTCATCTAAACCTTGTTTTTTAGATCGAGTCAACTGCGGAAGGTTCTCTAAAAATTGATCAATTAATTGTACCTGATCTACCTCTTTTGAACTTTTATTTAGTATACTTTCTGAATTTATATCAAATATAGATTCATATAACTGATTTCGATTACTGCTTTTAAGCGCCACAACTCGTTGCATTTTCTTGGAATACCTTTCATTCCAATCCAATAAATAGAAAAATGGATATTTTTGCCTGTCTTCATCGAAAAAAACAATTTCTTCTGCATTTGAGCGATCAAAGCGATTAAGCAAAAACCATAATTTTTGTGATTTACTAGGATCCATATTACCAGTCACCTGCGATTTTATTGAATAAATCTAATATAATTTGATCAGCTAATTTAGGTATTAATGTTTTTTCGACTTGACTCAGCGTTTGATTTTGAGGGAAATCTTGATAAAAACTAAATTCTTGATCGAAATTTTTTGTTTCATCCAGTCGATTGGTTAATTGTATTTGAATTCGCAATGTTAATCTATTTAAACCAGCCTTATCATCGGATGTGGGCGCCTGTGGGGTTAAGTCATACCCTGTAATACTTCCTTCAAGCAATAAATCCGGATTTTGATTGATTATTTTCAGGGTAGTATTACGCTGGAAATATTCCTTAATTTTTTCATTGATGGTCAGCGATAAATTGCTAGGTCCACCCGCAGTTTCCATTCGGATATTATTAATTTGAATACTTTTCAAATCCGGTGATAAACTCGCTCCTTTAAAACTGTAACATGACGACATCAATACATTGATGCAGATCAATACACTTATTGCCATTATATTATGCCAAGTCTTCAAGATCGTATTGTTTAATTTTGCGGTACAAGGTCCGTTCAGATATCCCCAAATCCTGTGCAGCATATTTACGTTTATTTTTATTTTTCTTTAAAGCTCGAATGATTATTTCTTTTTCCTGTTTTTCTAAAGAGAGTGTGACATCCGTTGAAATAGTACTAATTTCTTCAAATTGAGCTTCTTCTAATTCTTCCTTTTGTGGCTTAGTATCAAATTTGAATTGATTATCATCTTCAATGTAGGAAGGTAGTGCCATGCCTCGACTTCCTTCTTCCTGTATAGGTTTGATATCTTCAAAAAGAGACATATTATCGTGCAGAACATCGTATATATCCGAATTACCTGATTCAACGACTTTTAAAATTAACTTTTTTAAATCAGTAACGTCTTTTTTCAGATCAAAAAGGATTTTATATAAAATTTCCCTTTCATTCATTCCTTCTTTGGATTGAAAGAAATCCCCTTTTATGACATGGCTGTTTATTTTGGGTTCATTGAAGTCTAGATAATCTTGTAATTTTTTATCGTCGATGATTCTGTCGCCAATTTCTAATACGGAAATTTGTTCTGCTAAATTCTTTAGTTGGCGAATATTGCCTGGAAAGCGCTGATTTTGAAGTAATATTTTGGCTTCATTGGTCAACGAAATAGGTTTTATCCGGTGTGTTTCAGAAAAATCAGTCGTAAATTTTCGAAACAAAAGTTCAATATCATCACCTCGTTCACGTAAAGGGGGTACATAGATTGGGACGGTACTTAAGCGATAAAACAAATCTTCTCGAAATTTTCCTTTTTCGATGGCCTCTTGAAGGTTCAAATTGGTCGCTGCGACAACACGAGTATTTGTCCTCTGTACTTTCGATGAGCCTACACGTAAAAATTCCCCATTTTCTAGGACTCTTAATAATCTTGCCTGTGTCCCTAGGGGCATCTCGGCAATTTCGTCTAGAAAAATGGTACCTCCATCTGTTACTTCAAAATAACCTTTTCTGGCTTCGATGGCACCTGTAAAAGACCCTTTTTCATGACCAAATAATTCAGAATCAATCGTTCCTTCTGGAATGGCTCCGCAATTGACAGCGATGAATTGACCATGCTTTCGTTTTGATAGCGAATGTATGATTTTGGAAAAAGATTCTTTTCCTGAGCCACTCTCGCCGGTGATGAGTACGGTCATGTCGGTAGGAGCCACCTGCTCCGCGATGGAAATAGCACGCAAAAGACCAGGGGAATTTCCAATGATCCCAAAACGTGCTTTAATACTTGCGATGTGGCTATTGTCCATTAATCTATTCGTTCACCTAATAATGTTCCTGTGGTACATTGTGTAATTTTCACTAAGACATAATCCCCTTTTTGTTCGTTCTTTTTAGGGAATACAACGACTTTTCCTGAATCACATTTCCCATAATGATGTGAATTTGATTTTTTTGAATCTCCTTCGACCAATACTATTTGCTGGGTTCCTACCATCATTTGATTACGGATTCCGGAATGAAAGCGTTGTTTCGCAATGATTTCCGCTAATCTCCGTTTCTTGATTTCTTCAGGTATATCGTCAATGTATTTTTTAGCCGCTGGAGTTCCTGGTCTTTCTGAATAGGAAAACATGTATCCAAAATCGTATTGAACATAATCCATTAAGGATAGTGTTTCGGCATGGTCTTCTTCATTTTCTGTGCAAAATCCAGCAATCATATCATGTGAAATACCACATGTATCACCTAAAATAGTCCGAATGGAATTAATTCGATCCATATACCATTCGCGGGTATAGGTGCGTTTCATTAAATCTAGGATTCGGTTACTACCGCTTTGTGCAGGTAAATGTATGTTTTTACAAATATTATCGTATTTCGCCATCATATACAAAACCTCATCATTGATATCTTTTGGATGTGATGTTGAAAAACGTACCCGAAGTTTCGGATTTAAAAGGGCTACTTGCTCTAATAAATTGGCAAATGAAATGATTTGATTTTTTTCTGAATCTTCGTACTTGTATGAATCCACATTTTGACCGAGTAATGTCACTTCTCGGTATCCCTCATTAAATAAGGTCTCACATTCGGATAGAATTGAAGCCATGTCCCGTGAACGTTCACGTCCCCGTGTATAGGGTACGACACAAAAAGAGCACATATTGTCACAACCCCGCATAATGCTAACGAATGCGGTGACCCCGTTGGAATGTAAGCGGACTGGTTCGATGTCACCATAGGTTTCATCACGGGATAAAAATACATTGATGGCCTTATCCTCGCTTTCTAGACTTTCAAGCAAATTTGGAAGGTCTCGATAGGCATCTGGACCAGCAACTAAATCCACAATCTTTTCTTCTTCAATTAATTTCGTTTTTAATCTTTCCGCCATGCAACCCAAAATTCCTATATTAAGCAATGGGTTTTTCGATTTAAGTGCTTGGAATCCTTTAAGGCGGTGACGAATTTTGGTTTCTGCATTTTCCCGGATGGCACAGGTATTCAATAAAATGGTGTCGGCTTCTTGGATATTATCCGTAGTACCATAGCCATGGTTCATCAAAATAGACGTGACTACTTCCGAATCTGCAAAATTCATTTGACATCCATAACTTTCGATATAGACCTTTCCTTTGGATTTTTCACTTCCCATATTGCCTGAAATGCGCGGCACGTCTAGGCTCTGCATTTCTTCTTTTGAAAGTGTTTTTAACTCTTGCATAAATTAAATAATGAAATCGATTACAAATTTATGACATTTTGGCAGATTAATCTATATGATTTTGCCTGAATTTAAATAGATAATTTGATCGGATTGTTTTGTTAATTGTTCGTTATGGGTGACCATAATGATTCTTTGTTGCCAATCATTTTTTAATTCAAGAAACAAATCATAGAGATTTTGGGCATTGGTGTTGTCGAGGTTTCCGGTTGGCTCGTCGGCAAGTAAAATACTAGGTTTATTGATTAAGGCGCGGGCTACAGCGATGCGCTGTTGTTCTCCACCAGATAGTTGGCTCGGATATTTTTTAGCTAGATGACTGATTCCTAGTTTCGTACAAATGTGGTTGTATAAATCTTTTTGTTCTTCGTTAATTTTTTTTTCTCGGATGTATAAGGGGAAATAGATGTTTTCTTCACAGGTAAATTCCCCCAATAAATTATGAAACTGAAATACGAATCCTAGTTTTTGATTTCGAAAAATCCCTTTATCCTTTTCAGATAATTGGGCATATTCGATGCCATCCAGGGTAATTTGTCCTTTGTCGGCTTGATTTAATAGCCCTATAATTTGTAGCAGCGTGCTTTTTCCTGATCCAGAAGGGCCCAAAATGGAAACCAACTCGTTTGTTTTTACTTGAAAAGAAATGTCATTTAGAATTAATTGGGACCCGTATGATTTTGAAATGTTTTTTAATTCTAACATTTTTTTGTCTTTTTTTTAGAATATTGAATAGAATCGACAACTTTTTAAAAGTTTGGCAAATAAATAGTAATTTCACGAAATAAAAATTTTTACTAAATGAATATTCACGAATACCAAGCAAAGGAAATTTTAAAAGGTTACGGAGTAAAGATTCAAGAGGGAATTGTTGTGGATCAAGTCGCAGATGCGATATCAGCAGCAGAGGCGTTAAAAGCTCAAACGGGAACAGGTTGGTTTGTGGTTAAAGCACAAATTCATGCGGGTGGAAGAGGAAAAGGAGGCGGAGTTAAATTAGCGAAGAGTCTTGATGAAGTAAAGGAGCGTGTTTCTCAAATTTTGGGCATGCAATTAATTACGCATCAAACAGGCCCAGAGGGTAAATTGGTGAATAAGGTTTTAATTAGTGAGGATGTTTATTATCCTGGTGCTTCAGAGCCGAAAGAATATTATCTATCCATTTTATTAGATCGTGCGCGTGCCTGTAATGTAATTATGGCTAGTACGGAGGGTGGGATGGATATCGAGGAGGTGGCTGAACATAGTCCTGAAAAAATTGTAAAAGAATGGATTGATCCTCGCGTAGGATTGCAAGATTTCCAAGCTCGGAAAGTTGCTTTTTCCTTAGGTTTAAGTGGTCAAGCTTTTAAAGAGATGGTTAAATTTATCCAATCTTTATACAAGGCATATGTGGAAACAGATTCATCTATGTTCGAAATCAATCCCGTTTTAAAGACATCGGATGACAAGATTTTGGCGGTGGATGCGAAGGTTAACTTAGATGATAATGCCTTGTTCCGTCACAAAGACTTAGCTGTTTTGCGTGATACTTCAGAAGAGGATCCTTTAGAGGTGGAAGCGTCTGAAAATGATTTGAATTATGTGAAGTTGGATGGCAACGTGGGTTGCATGGTCAATGGAGCCGGTTTAGCGATGGCGACTATGGATATTATCAAATTATCTGGTGGTGAACCCGCTAATTTCCTGGATGTGGGGGGTGGAGCTAATGCTAAAACGGTGGAAGCTGGTTTTCGTATCATCTTACAAGATCCAAATGTTAAGGCTATTTTGATTAATATCTTTGGTGGAATTGTTCGGTGTGATCGGGTAGCGAATGGGGTAGTTGAGGCCTATAAAAACATTGGTCAAATTAATGTACCTATCATCGTTCGTTTACAAGGAACGAATGCGGAGGAAGGTGCTGCGATTATCAACAATTCTGGTTTAAAGGTATTTTCAGCTGTTTTATTAAAAGATGCTGCAAAATTAGTTTCAGAAGTTTTAAAATAAGAGGAGATCGGGTTTTATGAAATTTGTTTGCATTGGACGTAATTATGTAGATCATATTAAAGAGCTATCGAATGATAGGCCAAGCGAACCTGTCGTTTTCATAAAACCTGATACGGCTTTATTAGATCAAAATATTTTTTATTATCCTCGTTTTTCCAAGGACGTACATTATGAATTGGAATTAGTGTTTCGGATTTCTAAAATCGGAAAGAATATTGAATCCAAATATGCTCATAAGTACATTGATGCCTATGGCTTGGGAATTGATTTTACGGCGAGGGATGTACAAGCTAAGCTAAAAGAAAAAGGATTGCCTTGGGAAAAAGCGAAGGCTTTTAATGGCTCAGCTTTTTTATCAGGATTAAAGCCTTTTGATCCTATTTTACTAGATAATCCTATTTATTTTCATTTAGAAGTAAATGGGCAAAAAGTACAGGATGGTGATTCTTCTTTGATGATTTGGAATGTTTCGGAATTAATTGAAGATGTTTCTACCTATTTCACCTTAAAAACAGGTGATATTATTTTTACAGGTACCCCTGCGGGTGTAGGTCCTGTTCAAATAGGAGATAAGCTAGCAGGATTCCTGGGATCCGAAAAATTATTTGAATTAACAATCGCATGAAACCCATTGTAGGCCAAGCAGCACCATTGTTCCAAAAAACGGATTCAGATGGTCAATTAATTGATTTAAATGCTCTTCGTGGCAAAAAAATAGTGCTGTATTTTTATCCTAAAGATGATACTCCCGGATGTACAGCGCAAGCTTGTAACCTAAATGAAAATTTAGATAAACTTCAAGCAGATGGTTTTGTTGTCATCGGAGTTAGCATTGACTCAGATGCTGCTCATACTAAATTCAAGAAAAAATATCAGTTGAATTTTTCGCTTTTAGCGGATACGGATCATGCCTTGGTTGAGGCTTATGGCGTCTGGGTAGAAAAATCCATGTATGGAAAAACATATATGGGTACGGCTCGGACAACTTTTATTATTAATGAGGAGGGAATTATTTCAGATGTCATTGAGAAAGTGGATACAAAAAATCATACCTCACAAATCCACTAGTCACTTTTATTATGCAAACACAAGAATTAGAAAAAATTGCTTCTCAGGTTCGTCGTGATATATTACGTATGGTTCATGGGTGTCAATCAGGTCATCCAGGTGGTTCCTTAGGTTGTACAGATTTACTCGTCGAATTGTATTTTAATGCAATGAATTTACAAAGCGATTCTTCAGGTAATGTTGTCTTTCAAATGAACGGGGCAGGAGAAGATGTTTTCTATTTATCCAATGGACACATTTCGCCTTTAATTTACAGTGTTCTTGCCCGGAGAGGATATTTTCCTATCCATGAATTAGCCTCTTTTAGAAAAATTAATTCTCGTTTACAAGGACATCCAACGCCTCATGAACATTTAGAAGGTATTCGTATCGCTTCAGGATCCTTAGGTCAAGGGTTAAGTGTGGCTATCGGAACTGCTCAAGCGAAGAAATTATCAAAGGATTCTTCATTCGTATTTTGTTTAATGGGTGATGGAGAACAAAATGAAGGTCAAGTGTGGGAAGCAGCTATGTATGCACCTCATCATCAAGTGGATAATTTAATTGCTTTTATTGATGTAAATGGCCAGCAAATCGACGGTCCTACTGATAAAGTCATGAATAATCGTGATTTAGGCGAAAAATACAAAGCTTTCGGATGGGAGATTTTGCATATGAATGGGAATGATGCTCAGGATGTGCAGATTACTGTGGCAAAAGCGAAAGCTTTATGTGGCAAAGGTTCACCAATCATGGTCTTGATGCAAACAGAAATGGGAGCAGGTGTAGATTTTATGATGGGAAGTCATAAATGGCATGGAGTCGCTCCGAATGACCAACAATTATCCGATGCATTAGCTCAATTAACAGAAACCCTAGGAGATTACTAACATGGCTCAATATACTTTCGATACAAAAAAAGATACTCGTTCAGGATTTGGAGCCGGAATGGAATATTTAAGCTTGAACAATCCCAAAGTTGTGGCTTTATGTGCTGATTTAATCGGTTCTTTAAAGTTAGAAGCATTTATCAAAAATAGTCCAGAACGCTTTTTTCAGACAGGTATCGCCGAAGCAAATATGATAGGGATATCTGCTGGTTTGGCGATTGGGGGATTTATTCCTTTTGCTACTACCTTTGCAAATTTTGGAACGGGTAGAGTGTATGATCAAATACGTCAATCCATAGCCTATTCAGGTAAAAATGTTAAAATTGCATGTAGTCATGCTGGTTTAACCTTAGGAGAAGATGGTGCTACGCATCAAATTCTAGAGGATCTTGGTTTAATGAAAATGCTACCCGGCATGGTTGTTATTAATCCTTGTGATTACAACCAGACTAAAGCGGCTACGATTGCTGTAGCTTCTTACGAGGGTCCGGTCTATCTTCGATTTGGACGTCCTGTCGTTCCAGTTTTCACCCCCGAAAATCAAACATTTGAAATAGGTAAAGCTATTCATTTAATGGAAGGTTCGGACGTAAGTATTTTCGCAACGGGTCATTTGGTCTGGGAAGCTATTTTAGCAGCTGAAATATTAAAGGAAAAAGGTATTCATGCCGATGTGATTAATATTCACACAATCAAACCATTAGATACCCAAGCGATATTAAAATCTGTCCTTAAAACGGGTTGTGTTGTTAGTGCTGAGGAACATCAATTAAATGGTGGCTTGGGAGATTCCATTGCGCAGTATTTATCCTTACATAAGCCTACACCAATGGAATACGTAGGAGTTATGGATTCTTTCGGAGAGTCGGGCAAACCAGCTGAGTTAATGGAAAAATATGGCTTGAATGCTGCTTCTATTGTTGAGAAAGCATTAAAAGCTATCGCAAGGAAATAATTTAAAACGGATATCCAATTCCGATATTAAATTCAATTGGGTTTTCTCCTGAACTAAATGAAGTTTCGGAGAGGACCCATTTTTTGTTCATAGGGTTTGCTGGATTAATTACTTTCGTGGCTAGATCTAAGCGAAGTAAAAAATAATTGAAATCCCAACGAAGGCCAAAACCAGTTCCTACCGCTATTTGATTAATAAATGAATCTACCTTGAACCGACCACTTTCATTAGGAGTATCCGTTAGTGACCAAATGTTTCCTGCATCTATAAAAAATGCACCATTCATATCGCCCAAAAATTTAAACATGTTGAAACGGTATTCAATTGAACTTTCTAATAAAACACTACCTGGTTGCTCGATTAATGTCGATCCTGCTTGATATGCTCCAGGCCCCAATCTTCTAGGTTTCCAAGCGCGTAAACTACTAGGACCTCCTATGAAAAAATTCTTTTCATAAGGTAATTGAAAATCATTTTCTGCCCCATACGCATAGGCAATGCCACCAATAAACTTATAAGCAATTTGGGACTTTCTTTTAAGACCTATAAAGTGATATTTTCGATAATCGAAATTGAACCGTAGATACCGATAAAACTGCATATTTTGATTATTGCCAAGTAGGTTTTCAACAAATTTTATTTTATTATCTGGTAATAGATTTAAACTCGTTCCTCCTGATTCAATTGCCATGGTTAAGGCTTTACCTTCTACTAAGCCATTGGAAGGTAAAAATGTCCGATGGATATATGCAAAATTAACACTTGACACAAAACTAGGGTTAAAGCTTCGATATAGGTTATTGCCTTTGATGCGTAGATCTTCTAAGTAATTTTGAAATAACTGGGATGTACTTGTATTTGGATAATTGGTATTTAATACGTTCAAATCCACTAGGGACATTTGGAAAAATGTAAATGCAGATTTACGCCATATATACTTTTGAAAAACTTTAAAATTTGTTCGATTGTATTCAGGTCGGTCGATGTAATCATATCCAAGGCCTATTTGTGTTTTAGCTCCATAATAATCGCCTAATTTAGATTTTAGGGGCTTAGGAAGAAATAAGGTTGGAAAATTAGCGGTTGCCCCTAAATTGATTTCTAAATTTTTTCTGGTTACATCGGTATTAATAAAACCTGCTTGTGCTTCAAAGCCTAGTCGACCTGAAAATTCTAAAAAGTCTAGGTCAGAAAATACACGTCTAATTTTTAGAGAATTCGTAATAAATGGTCCCGGAATGCCACGAAAAGAGCTACCGCCTAATTCCGAACTTAAATTGTATTTATCATTTCTAACTAATTCTATTTTTGGGAAAATACGCGTGCTTATTGTATCAAATTGTACAGAAACGGATTTAAATTGATCTGTTTCATAAATATTTTGGAGGCTATAATTTAGTTTGTCAATTGAATATAAATCATTCTCTTTAATACTAACTAAGTTCTTTAATTGGGTAGAAGAACTAGATATTTTATTGATGCTAGATGCATTTACATCATCGAGGTATTCATTTTCTCGAAAATCTACAGGTCCATAACGAAATAGGCGATCATATACGTTATTTTGTTGATTAGCCTTAAAATCAGGAATGGTGTAAACTAAGCTGATTTTTTGAAGACTTGTGTCCTTTAAATCATTGATTTTAACCCCAATGGCTTCTGGGGAAAAGTAGAAGTATCCTTTATTTTTCAAATAATTCGCTAAACCTTCTTTTTCTTTTTTGATTATATCTAATTCAAGCGTTTTAAATGGGCGAATTAGGCTTTCCTTTTGTAAATACTTCTGAATTTCTTCAGCCAAAATAGGATTATTAATGGATACAGAATCTTGTTTGGTAAATTCACTTACTGGACCTTCTTGAACGAAATAATTTATATTATAAGCGTTTTTTAATGTTTTTAGGGTATCAATTGAGTAGCTTATTTTATTCTTAATATACCCTTTCGATCGATAAAACTTTTTTAAAGCCTGTACATTTAATTCGATTTCATTTTCTATAAATAGGCTTGGTGTTTTTTTGAAAAAACGAATAAAGGACTGCTTTTTGTGAATGGAATCTTTGAAATTCCTTTTATGTTGAAGATACGAGTTATAACGTAGGGATATATATCTAGTGTTGCTTTCTTTTAAACCCGCTATATTTGTCCGAATATCTTCGGTTATTATATTTTTATTACCGAAAATTCTTATCTGGTTGATACTTGGCTTTTGAATCACATAAGTTGAATAGTCTCCACATGAAAATAGGAGGAAAGCCAAACTAGAAAGAATAATTATGGATCTTAATTTCAAAGGATGTTAACGAATAAACAAATAAAGTTAATTAATTCCCTACATTCTAAAAAAGGACGTAAGGAGTCAGATTTATTTTTGGTGGAAGGTGAAAAAGGAATTCAAGAATTATTCTCCTCTCATTATGTTATAAAATTACTTGTTTTAAATGAAACACAAACAAATTTTCTTGATCAAATAAAGGATGTAGAAATAGTCTTTGTTTCAGAAGAGGAGCTAATTAAATTATCTAGCCTGACTACAAACACCTTTGGTTTTGCGGTCGTTCAGGCAGTTTTTTATGAATTACCTATTTTTCGTTTTGATGACCAAATGACTTTGGTTTTAGATGGTGTCCGGGATCCAGGTAATTTAGGGACAATTATCCGAATATGTGATTGGTATGGTGTAAAGCAAGTAATCTTGTCATCTGATTCTACGGAATTCTATAATCCAAAGGTTATATCCGCTAGTATGGGTTCTTTTTCTCGTATCAAGTTTTTGTATACTGAGCTAGCTGAGTTTTTGAAAAAACAGGCCCATTTACCAGTGATTGCCGCAAAACTAGATGGCGTATCTATCTATTCCTATACATTTCCTTCTGCAGGCTTTTTAGTGATGGGCAATGAATCCGTTGGAATCCGCGCAAATCTTTTGCCTTATTTCACGGATTCGATTAGTATTCCTCGAATTGGAATGGCTGAATCTTTAAATGTGGCTATTTCAACAGGAATTATCTTAGACAATTTCAGAAGAAATTAATTTTCTTTTCGCAAATACTGTTCGATTATATAATGTGCTAGATAGAGTAGGGGGGTAAATAAAATAGCGACGACAAATTTATACAAGTAATTATTTAGCGATACATTCATCCACTGACCAATGGTCCAATTGCCAAATAAATAAAAGGCTATGCCGATTACTAAAAAACTGTCGATGAGTTGACTTACTAACGTAGATCCAGTAGCCCTTAACCAAATATTTTTATTCCCCGTCCTCCCTTTGATTTTTTCAAAAACGCTTGCGTCAATGATTTGACTTACCAAAAAGGCGGATAAGGAACCAATGATAATGCCAAGTCCTTGTCTGAATATTAAACTAAAAGCGGTATTGATATTTAGGTCTTTATTAACAGCTAACCAAAAATCAGCAGGTACGAGAATCGTTGCCAAATAAATGATAAAGAATGCAAAGGCAATAAAAATGGCTGTTGTATAAGAAATGAATTTCACCCCTTTTTTTCCAAAATAATCGTTGATAATATCCGACGTAATAAACACCAGAGGCCAATTTAAGGCCCCGGCCGTTTGATTTAAATCCCATTTTTCTCCCCACCAGGTTAATAAGCCGAGAGGTTGGAATCCGAATGACTTTTCAATACTCACAATTTTTACACCGATGATTTCTGCGACAATGGCATTGGTTAGAAATAATCCAAAAAGGAAAATGAATAACTTTTGTTTGCGAGAAAATTGATCAAATGTCATTTTCGATAATTATTAAAATGAGTGGCTATTTTATCTAATGCAAGGTTTAACTGCTCAACATGTGGTAAAAAGACAATGCGAAAATGATCCTTTGGTTCAAAATTAAAACCTCTTCCACCTACTACTAAAATCTTTTGTTCTTCTAACAAAGACATGACAAAATGGTTTTCGTCTTCAAAGTTGAATTGGGATAAATCAATTTTAGGAAAAAGGTATAATGCGCCTTTAGGTTTCACGCAAGAGACGCCAGGAATCGAAATTAATTTTTCGTAAGCGAGTTCCATTTGTCGATGAAGGCGGCCCATTGGCTTAACTAAATCGTCTATGGATTGGTAACCACCTAGAGCCGTTTGAATTCCGAATTGTGTAATCACATTCGCGCACAAACGGGTACTGAATAAAAAATTCAGACCTTCAATGTAGGATTTAGCCTTGTGTTTAGCCCCAGTTAAAATCATCCAACCCCCACGAAATCCTGCCGCACGGTAATTTTTCGATAGGCCTCCCATCGTTACGATTAAAATGTCATCACATAATCCGGCTGCTGAATGATGTTTGGCGTCATTAAAAATGATTTTATCATAAATTTCATCTGAGAATAGAATTAATTTATGTTTTTCTGCTAATGCGACAATACCATCTACTATTTGTTTAGAATAGACCGCTCCGGTCGGGTTATTAGGATTAATTAAAACGATCCCCTTCGTTTTATCGGTAATTTTGGCTTCCATATCGGCCAAGTCAGGATTCCATTCGTTTGTCTCATCGCAAGAATAATGAACGGCATTTCCTCCGGCAAGACCTACAACCGTTGTCCAAAGCGGATAGTCGGGGGAGGGAATTAAAATTTCATCGTCGGCATTTAAAAGAGCCATCATAACTAATGAAATTAACTCACTAACGCCGTTACCTATATAAATATCTTCAATCAAGATATTTTTAACCCCTTGATTTTGATAATATTGCATCACCGCTTTTCTTGCAGCGAAAAGACCTCTCGAATCCACATAACCTTGCGCATTCCGAATATTTACAATAATATCGTGTATAATTTCATCAGGCGTTTCGAAACCAAAAGAGGCTGGGTTGCCAATGTTTAGGGAGGTTATTTTATAACCTTGATTTTGGAGCGCTAAAGCTTTTTCGTAAACCGGTCCTCTGATTTCGTATTTTAAATGATCTAAACGCTTACTTTTGTGAATCTCCATGAAAATATTGCAAGTAAAAATGTAAAAGTACTAATTTACTTTTAATTGTTAAAAGCTGATTTAATGAATTACCTAAGCTATTTCGTATTCTTTAATTTAATATTGCTGCTGATTTACAGCTTGATAGCGTATCGCTTTCAATCATTTAGCCGGGTTCGATTTCGGATTTCAGGCTTTATTATGGTTAAATTCATCCTTCGTTTTTGTGCAATTAACTTATTTCTTTATCTAGTAATTCAATTTTATGTTCAATCCACTGATTTAGAATTTCGCCCAAATCACTCAACATTTAATGCAGCTTGGGTTTATTCAGATTTGAATAAAACTCAATTTGATGAATCCAATTTTATTAATTTTTCAAATTCAGTTTCGAACCAATTTGGCACATATACCTTATATGCCTATGACAAGGAACATCATAAAGCAGGTTTATTAATTCCCCCCACTTCGTATAACTCCTTTATTAATTATATTAAAAACAAGGATTTCAAGCATTTGGCTTTATTTAGGACAAATTTTGAAAGCGAAGTTAATTCCCTACGAGGGAAGAAAGAAGGACTTTATGTGAATTATTCAAAAGATTCTTGGATTGAACATCGGGGAGGAGTAGGCCTTTCCCAACAAGAATATTTAGGTTTTAGCTCAAATTTGGATCTTTATTTGTTAATTTTGTTAGCCCTACTATTACTCAGTGAAGCATTATTATCATTTCAAATAATAAAATATTAGGTTTGTTTTCAACGCTTTTATATAGCCTTTTTCTCTTTTACCAACTAATTTTTTTGGGTGGTAGCGTACAATATAATTCAAAAGTTCATGAAATTAATGAATTAGTAAAACTAGGTTTATACAAAGAATCTTATTGGAAAGTTCAGCGAATTCAGCAAGAACATATTTTCAATAATCCTCAAATAACGGATATTGCCTATGTTTTGTCGTTAAAGTTACCCGTTGGTAAAATTCCAATGAGTAATATGGATGGCCAATTGACCAAATCGGAAAAAGGTATTTTGTTAGGACGGAAATTTGATTTTTTACATGCAAAAGCATATTTTAAGGCTGGAATTCTGGAGGACTCTTCGAATGATTCTTTAATTAAACTATTTGAAATATACGCGCATTTAAACCAAGGTCATCCGAGATTTCCGACTAGTTCACACAAGCATTTAGCTGAATCAAAGCACTTAAAAGCAAAAATGGATCCAAAGGACGCCATTTTAGTTTTAGATTTGATGAAGAAAAAAGAAAAATTATTAAATTATTAAAATATGCAAGTTTCACAGCCAACCTTTCAATTTCCAGATCAGACCTCTTTTTATCGAGGTAAGGTGCGTGATGTGTATGGCATAGGAGATCAATTATTGATGATTACGTCTGATCGAATTTCAGCATTTGATGTCGTTCTTCCACGTTTAATTCCTTATAAAGGTCAAGTATTGAATCAAATAGCCTCTTATTTTTTAGAGGCTACTCAAGATATTGTAGCCAATTGGCTTATTGCCACGCCAGACGCTAATGCATCATATGGGTATAAATGTGCGCCTATTCCGATTGAAATGGTTATTCGTGGTTTTTTGGTCGGGCATTTATGGCGTGAGTACAAATCCGGAAAACGTGTAGTTTGTGGGGTACAATTGCCGGATGGTTTAATTGAAAATCAACGCTTACCCGAACCTATTATTACGCCTACCACGAAAGCATCTGAAGGACATGATGAAGATATTTCGATAGAGGAGATTCTTTCTCAAGGAATTGTTTCTGAAGGAATTATGAATCAATTGGTAAATATTACCCATCAGCTTTTTGCTAGAGGTACTGAAATGGCTAAAGAAAAGGGGTTGATTTTAGTAGATACAAAATACGAATTTGGTATTTTTGAAGGTTCAGTGATGTTAATGGATGAAATTCATACACCTGATTCTTCCAGGTATTTTTATCTAGCGCCTTATGACGATTTATTATCCAAGGGTTTGCCCCAAAAGCAATTATCAAAAGAATTTGTGCGCGAATGGCTAATCAAAAATAATTTTCAGGGGAAAGAGGGGCAAGTTATTCCAACGATTACAGATGAATTTGTCGAGGAAATTTCAAATCGCTATATATTGCTTTTTGAGGAAATTACAGGTTTAACATTTGTCAAAGAACCTCAAGAAAATTTAGAAGAAAGAATTTATTCAAATGTTATATCATATTTAAAACATGTCAACTAGTAACAATTATACCCTTGAACAAAATGAGAGTTATGCACGGATTGATTGGAAATCCACTGAATTAGTGCAATCAAATTATGAAGAGCTTGAATTAGCCATTCGTTTTTTATTCAAAAAAGAATATTCCAATATTATTTTAAATATGGCACAGGTTCAAGAATTTGATGGATATGGTGTTTCCGCCATTCGCAAGGGGACTAAGATATGTACGAATGAATTAGGCTTATTTGCTGTTGTTACTAAAAACGAAGACATTCAAGATCGATTAGATCAAGCTAAAATTGAAAATTTAACCTTATTAAATACGGTTCAGGAAGCAATTGATGCCATTCATTTAAATGATTTAGAAAATGATTTTGAAGATGGAGGTGAGGAAGATGAAGAGTATGGGTCCGAATTTACGGATACTGGGGAAGATTATTGATATTAATTGTATTTTGACAAGATATTTTATTCTTGTTTTTCGAATATATCTAAACAATATAATATTTTGTTTATATTGATTTTAGCCAAATTAATTTTTGAGTAAATTTGAAATAGCTGTCTTTAAAATCTGAAAACAGTAGATTAATATCTATTTTATTTTTAGGATTATATTTAGTTTTTTATTGAAATAATTATATTATCATATGAATAACCATACCGAGAAGGGTTTGTACCGTAAAGAATTTGAGCATGATGCGTGTGGAATTGGTTTTGTGGCCAGTTTAAAGGGAATAAAATCTCACCGTATTGTTGAGGATTCGATAAAAATGTTGATTCGTATGGATCATCGGGGTGCATGTGGTTGTGATCCAAATTCGGGAGATGGAGCGGGGGTTTTGTTGCAATTACCTCATGAATTTTTGTTGGAAGAGTCCAGAAAATTAGGCTTTTCTCTCCCTTCATTGGGGAATTATGGGGTTGGAATGGTTTTTTTTCCTTCTCAGGAAACTTTAATTAAAGAATGTAAAGAAGTTATAGAGCGTAAGGCTAAAAAGTTATCTTTAAAAGTATTGGGTTATCGCGTTGTGCTTGTGGATAATGAAGATATCCAAGGGGCTGATTCAGGGAAGGCGGAGCCATCGATTCAACAATTATTTATCGAAAGACCTTCTACCTGTGATTCAGAAATTGATTTTGAACGTAAACTATATGTATTTCGTCAATATGTGACGAGACTTTTAAATGAGACCATTCCAGCGTTAGAGAATAAATTTTATTTTGCTTCGCTTTCTTGTCGGACAATTATCTACAAGGGGATGTTGACCACCCTGCAAGTACCTGGTTACTTCACTGATTTAGCCCAAGAGAATTTTACCTCTGCGCTTGCGATTGTGCATTCACGTTTTTCAACGAATACATTTCCGGAATGGAAATTAGCCCAACCTTTCCGCTTCATTGCTCATAATGGTGAAATTAATACGGTGAAAGGTAATTCTTCTTGGATGCAAGCCCAATCGGCTTTGTTTTCGAGTAAGTATTTTTCTCAGGAAGAATTAGATATGATTCTGCCCGTTTGTAGTTTAGGTCAATCGGATTCGGCTATTTTAGATAATGCGATTGAATTATTATACTTAAGTGGTCGTTCTCTTCCACATGTCATGATGATGTTAATTCCTGAGGCGTGGGATGGAAATGAAGCAATGGAGTCATATAAAAAGGATTTCTATGAATATCATGCCGCCATGATGGAGCCTTGGGATGGTCCAGCGAGTATTTCATTTACTGATGGTAAATTGATTGGGGCAACCTTAGATCGTAATGGTTTACGTCCTTCTCGTTACTGGGTGACGGATGATGATCATGTGATTATGGCTTCTGAAACAGGTGTTTTGGATTTGGATCCTGCAAGTATTGTATCCAAGGGGCGTCTTCAACCAGGAAAAATGTTTGTGGTCGATATGGAGCAGGGGAGAATTATTCCGGATGAAGAATTAAAGGAGAAAATATGCCAACAACAACCTTATGGACAATGGTTACGCGAGAATAAAATACGTGTTGAGGATTTGCCTGAGGCAGGAAGCGAATATCGTCAGCCTAAGGCTTTGGAAATCATTTCACGTCAACAAATATTTGGATTTACCACAGAAGACATTCGGGTGGTATTAACTCAGATGGCTGAAACCGGAAAAGAGGCATTGGGATCTATGGGGATAGATACACCTTTGGCTGTTTTATCTGATAAAGCGCAACATTTATCGAGTTATTTCAAACAATTATTCGCTCAAGTTACCAATCCACCAATCGACCCTATTCGGGAGCGAATGGTTATGTCATTATTGACGGATATTGGTGGTTTGTCAAATTTATTAGAAGAAGGTCCGAGTCATTGTAAGCAAATAGAGATTCAACAACCCGTTTTGAGAAATAAGGAAGTTGAAAAAATCCGCTGGATTGATCATGAGAATTTCCAAACCAAATCCATTCATATGACATTTAAGTCAACGGGTGAAGATGGTGTATTGAAAAAGGCATTAGATCGGATTAGTCAATATGCGGAAGATGCAGTGGATGATGGGTATTCGATTATTTTATTAACTGATCGGGGAATTGATTCTTCGCATGCGCCTATTCCTTCTTTATTAGCTTTAGGAGCTGTTCATAATCATTTAATTCGGGTTAAAAAACGTGCCAAAGTAGGTATCATTTTGGAAGCGGGTGATGTTTGGGAAACTCATCATTTTGCTACGTTGATTGGCTATGGGGCTTCAGCTATAAATCCATATATGGCATTTGAGACCTTAAAATCGATGAAAGAGAATGCTTGGGTCGATGCAAGTTTAAGTTATGAAAAGTTAGAATATAATTACATCAAAGCTGTAAATGGTGAATTATTAAAGATATTCTCAAAAATGGGAATATCCACCTTGCAATCGTATCAAGGCGCGCAAATTTTTGAAATTTTAGGATTTAGTAAGGAGGTAGTCGATCGATATTTTACCGGGTCTATTTCGCGAATTGAAGGTATTGATTTGGATACAATCGCTAAAGAGGCTTTAATCAAACATGGTTCGGGATATAATTTATTGAAATCAGACCATCCTAAACTAGAAGTTGGTGGTATTTACCAATGGAAACAACGAGGCGAGGAGCACTTATTTAATCCGCAAACGATTCATTTGTTGCAACAAGCTACGAAGACAAATGATTATTCAGTGTATAAAAAATACACTAAACTTATCGATGACCAGACGAACAAGGCAATAACCTTACGAGGATTATTGAAATTTAAAAGTGGTCAAAGTATTTCGATTGAAGAAGTTGAGCCGGTGGAAGGGATTTTAAAACGTTTTGCAACGGGTGCCATGTCCTTTGGTTCCATTTCATATGAAGCGCATACGACTTTAGCGATTGCCATGAACCGAATTGGAGGCAAATCTAATACCGGTGAGGGTGGTGAAGATCCGATTCGTTTTGAAAAAATGGCGAATGGTGATTCGATGAATTCGGCAATTAAGCAAGTTGCATCAGGTAGGTTTGGGGTAACAGCGCATTATTTAACGAATGCGACTGAATTACAAATTAAAATGGCCCAAGGAGCTAAACCTGGGGAAGGTGGGCAATTGCCTGGTCATAAAGTAGATGATTGGATTGGTAAAACGCGTCATTCGACACCGGGGGTAGGTTTGATATCACCTCCGCCGCATCATGATATTTATTCGATTGAGGATTTAGCTCAATTAATTTTTGATTTAAAGAATGCGAATCGCGCTGCACGAATTTCAGTAAAACTGGTGTCTGAAGCGGGCGTCGGTACCATTGCAGCCGGAGTTGCCAAAGCGCATGCTGATCATATCTTAATTGCGGGTTATGATGGTGGGACTGGAGCTTCTCCCTTATCATCGATTCGTCATGCTGGCTTACCATGGGAATTAGGTTTGGCTGAAACGCATCAAACCTTGGTTAAGAATAAATTACGTGGTCGGGTAACGATACAGACGGACGGTCAAATTAAGACGGGTCGGGATATTGCCATTGCAGCCCTTTTAGGAGCTGAAGAATTTGGGGTAGCTACTGCGGCATTGGTTACGGCGGGATGTATAATGATGCGTAAATGTCATTTAAATACTTGTCCGGTAGGGGTGGCTACTCAAAATCCGGAATTACGGGCCTTATATACGGGAAAGCCTGAACATGTGGTTAATTTATTTCACTTTTTAGCGCAAGAATTACGTGAAATAATGGCTGAATTAGGTTTTAGGACGCTGGAAGAAATGGTGGGTCGAGTGGATATATTAGAAATGGCAGATGTGTCATCGCATTGGAAATTCAAACATTTAGATTTATCGCCAATTTTAACATTAGCTGATAATCCAGATCATGTGGCTGTGGTTAAGTCTGAGGATCAAGATCATGGATTAGCGGAACAATTGGATTGGCAACTATTGGAATTATCCAAAGACGCTTTAAATTCAAAAGATAAAGTTTTTGGAGAATTACCCATTATTAATGTAAACCGCTCGGTGGGTACTATTTTGTCCAATGAAATAACAAAAAAATTCGGCGAAAAAGGATTGCCTGAAGGTAGTATTCGATTTAAATTTACGGGTACTGCGGGTCAATCTTTTGGTGCATTTACTGTAAAGGGCTTACATTTGGAGATTGAGGGAGATGCGAATGATTATGTTGGAAAAGGGATGTGTGGGTCTACTATTATTGCTTATCCATCTCGGGAAGCCAATTTTGTTGCTTCTACAAATAGTATAGTAGGAAATGTTTCCTTTTATGGAGCTACATCAGGAGAAGCTTATTTAGCTGGGATGGCGGGAGAACGATTCTGTGTTCGTAATTCAGGGGCAAAAATTGTGGTGGAAGGTATAGGTGATCACGGATGTGAGTATATGACGGGCGGATTGGTGATTATACTTGGGGCTACTGGACGTAATTTTGGTGCGGGAATGTCAGGAGGAGTTGCGTATATTTTAGATGAGCGTAATGATTTCGAGGCTAAGGTTAATCGGGAAATGGTAGAAATTACAGAGTTAAGCCAGGAAGACAAACATATTATTCGTATGTATGTGGAAAAGCATGTGGCGTATACGAACTCTGTGAAAGGTAAATACGTGCTTGATAATTTAGAGGCTTTGGTTAGTCAGTTCAAAAAGGTATTGCCAGTGGATTATAAAAATGCTTTATCTACCCGAAATTTATCGATTTCAGATGTTTTGGGGGATAAAAATAAAGTATATAGAGATATTCAAATTGATTTAAAATAAGTATTGATGGGGAAGCCAACCGGATTTTTGGAAGTTGATCGTAAAACCTCGCCTAAAAGGGCAGTTGAAGAACGAATTCAGGATTATAAAGAGATTGAGCTCATACCAAGCCAATCTGATTCAGAGGCGCAGGCTAGCAGATGCATGGATTGTGGAACACCATTTTGTCATAGTGGATGCCCATTAGGTAATATTATTCCTGAATTTAATGATGCGGTGTATGAACAAAATTGGAAGTATGCCTATGAAATTTTGAGTTCTACGAATAATTTCCCGGAGTTTACGGGTCGTATTTGTCCTGCACCCTGTGAATCATCTTGTGTGGTAGGAATTAATAAGCCTCCAGTAGCTATTGAATTGATTGAAAAATCAATTATAGAGAAGGCCTTTAGTGAGGGCTGGGTTATTCCCAAAGTTCCTTCCAAGCGTAGTGGTAAGTCGGTGGCGATTGTGGGTTCAGGACCAGCAGGTTTGGCGGCTGCAAGTCAGTTAAATAAGGCTGGACATTGGGTTACCGTTTATGAGCGCGCTGATCGCCCAGGAGGATTATTACGTTATGGGATACCCGATTTCAAATTAGATAAATCGGTTGTTTCAAGGCGAATTGAAGTCATGGAAAAGGAGGGGATTCAATTTGTGACTAATTGTCAAGTTGGTACCGATATTAAAATTTCAAAATTGCATGCTGATTTTGATGCTGTTCTAATTACGACAGGATCTACGACACCCCGATTAATTTCGGCAACTGGAAATGATGCATTGGGGATTTTTCCTGCGATGGAATTTTTATCCCAACAAAATAAACGTGTTTCTAATATTCCGGTAGAAGTAAACCACAAAGGCGAAAAATATCCATTAGGTGATATTTTGGCTACGGGCAAACATGTTGTTGTCATTGGAGGTGGAGATACAGGTTCGGATTGCGTAGGTACGTCAAACAGGCATAAGGCTACATCCATTACTCAAATAGAGGTAATGCCAAAGCCACCTTTAGAACGTGCGACGTCTACACCATGGCCGAATTGGCCTACTATGTTACGCACATCTACATCACATGATGAAGGTGTGAATCGTTTATGGTCGATTGCCTTACAGGAATTTGTCAAAGATGAACATGGCAATTTAAAAGCTTTGGTCATTGGAGATATTACGTATATAGCTAAAGATGGAAAAATGGAGTCTCAAGTAAGTAATATTCGAGAGATACCATGTGATTTAGCGTTGATTGCAGCTGGATTTTTACATACAGATCATGGAAATATTGTTTCCGAATTAACCGATTTAGGAGTACAAACGGATGAGCGAGGTAATTTGCAAGCAGGTTTAGATTACAAATCGGCAAATAGTAAAATATTTATTGCTGGTGATGCGCGTAGAGGTCAATCATTGGTTGTTTGGGCCATATCGGAGGGTAGGGAAGCCGCTAGAAGTATAGATTTGGCATTGATGGAAAAAACTACCTTGGAAGGTAAAATGGTTTCTACCTTAGATTTAAATTAAAATAATAAATGTTGCAGTTTATGTGGCATTTCTAAATATTATTATTATTTTTGTCCTCTCTTAAATACTAGGAGAGATGCCTGAGAGGCCGAAAGGAACAGTTTGCTAAACTGTCGTACTGGCAACGGTACCGAGGGTTCGAATCCCTCTCTCTCCGCAGTGTTTTTTCGGGGTGTAGCGTAGCCCGGTATCGCGCTTGGTTTGGGACCAAGAGGTCGTAGGTTCGAATCCTGCCACCCCGACACAGTCAATTTATTTAGGAGTGTTTAACACAATTAAATAAATTGACTTTTTATTTTTGGTTCCGTAGCTCAGTTGGATAGAGCAACTGCCTTCTAAGCAGTAGGTCTTTGGTTCGAATCCAAACGGAATCACTTCTCCTTCCATTTTATTTTTTAATATTTACTGCTAATTTTAGTATCTTAGTGAGTAATTTTTATTTAAGGTTAGTCTTTTGCAAACAGATTCCATAACTCATGCAAGAAATTCAGTCGGCATTGCCATTTTATGGATCATGCCTTCTTTCGTATATTTCTTAAAAGAATTATTAGGCTTTAGTGGTACTCCTTTATTTAGTGGTTTATTTAATATGCTGGGTTTATTGCTCATGTTAAATCGTAATTCATTACGAATTGCTTATAAAACCAATCCCGTTTTAGGTTTTTTCGGGCTTTCATTTTTTGTTTTAACTGTTTTATATTTTTTCATATTTAATAGTAATCCACCAAGCTTTTATATCGAAATGATAAATTTAGCTGTTGTAGCAGCTTATTTTATTTTGTTATTAAGAGTTGGCAATGAGACCCAAGATTATCTGATTTGGATTATTTTTCTAGCTACTTTTTTGATAAATATTTTATTGATTTATTCTATTACGACAAATCCTGATTTTGCTATGGGTGCGCGGGCCACGGTTCAATTTAAACGGCAAGGGAATTCGGATTACAGTGGTAATCCTTATGTATATAGTAGAAATGGTCTTTTTGGCTTTGTTGTTTCATTATTAATGATTCAAATGAAACCTGTTTTGGTCCAAATTTATTCGTTTTTCACTAGGTTATTTTTACATATCAACCTATGGTTAAGTTTAATTGTCATTATTATTACTCAAACGAGGGCCACTTTCCTTGCCTTAGCCATTATCATGGTATTGGCATTTGTATTTGTATTTAAAATAAATCGTGAGTTTTTCAGGAGGAGTAAAGCGGCCTATTTCTTTTATGGTTCGATTTTACTTATGTTAAATTACATCGATAATCGATTCCATGTAATTGATATTATATCGGGTTATTACACTAACTATGCCTCATTAATTGAACGCGCGGTTTTAACGGGGACTAAATTAGGTAAGGTGTCCGAACAAGATGCCTCAGCGATGGGACGGGTTCGAAGTATTGAATATTTCTTTTTAGAATGGAAAGAAAATTCCTACAATTTTATTTTTGGCTATGGATATCGATTTCGGTATATGGATATCCCAATCTTGGAATCTTTTTTAAATTTTGGGCTATTGGGATTGTCTTTATTTATTGGTCTTAATTGCGCTTTGATCTATTATTCTATCAAATCACTTAGATCAGGTCATATTTTTCAAATATTCTTAGGCTTAGTTTATTTTCATACGTTTGTATCAATTTTTACATCTGGTAGACCTACGGATCTGCCATATTGGATAAGTTATTTTATCTTTATTCGTTTTCTAAGTGTCATTGGCCAGGAAGACCCGCAAAAATTATGAATCGCATATTAGTATTTCATAATCAACTTTGGAGTCAATATAAATCTTGTATTTTTGAAGGTTTGCATAAACAAGTAGAAAATAGTGAATTGCTTGTTATTCAAACTTCTATTAGTGAAGAAATTCGAAAAGATTTGGTCAATTTTGATGTTCATTCATATCCTTATCAATATCCTTTTCATTTACTGAATAATAAGACATTAGAATCTTCGAATTCATTTTCGACAGCACTATCGTGGATCTATTGGATATTTAAATTTAAGCCAACAGCAATTAATCTTACCGGTTATTCCGAATTAGGCACATTACCTGTTTTATTAATTAGCAGATTATTCGGTATAAAGACGTATATGACTAATGAAAGTGTTTTAGGTTTTCAACATCAACCTACAACCTGCTTAAATCGTATCAAGAAGGTTTATAAAACATTTTTATTCTCTATGACAACGGGTTTTTTTTCATACGGGATAAATTCTAATACTTTTTTATTTTTTCATGGAGTTCCCAAACAAAAGATTAAATTATTTCTAAATGCATTCGATAAATCTAAGTTTTTAAGTGCAGGCAATAAGGAGGTAGAACCCATGGAAAAGTATATACTATTTGTTGGTCGATTATCCCCTGAAAAAAACCTTGATGCTTTGATTACTTTGGCTAAATATATCAAATCACAACAATTAAATTATCATTTAATTGTTGTGGGAGATGGGCCCTTAAAATCATCATTTATTAAACAAATTTCTGATTTACCTATTCAGTACAAAGGATCAGTAGCTTGGGAACAATTAGCTGAATTATATCGACATGCCGCAGCTTTATATTTGCCTTCCATCATAGAACCATGGGGAATGGTAGCTAATGAAGCCCAAGAATTAGGAATACCTGTTATTTGTTCTGAAGCTTGTGGTTGTGCTCATGATTTAATTATATCAACCTATTCAGGATTGGTTTGTGATGAAAATAATTGTGAAGAAATTTTCGAATATTTAAATAAAGGTTTTTCTAGTGACTTCATCCGTAAAAATGCGCGTATTTTTTCGGTAGAAAAACTTGTAGACCAAATGCAAATTGCTCTTGAATCACATGGATAAACAAAAAACCATATTGCATTTGTGTAGCTATACTTGGGAAGTGGGTGGGCCCTCTAGTGTTATTTTAAATCAAGCGAAATTCCAACAAGCATATGCCATTAAAAATGTGGTAATAAGTACAATAAATCCCCGAATGCAGGCCTATCCACAACATGGCCTAGTTCGGGTATTCTATTTCCCTAAAAGTCCAATTTCTTCAATTTTACCTGACTTTTCGTGGAAGTTGTTATTTTGGTATTTCAAAAATTACAAATCATTTGATGTAGTTCAAATACATGGTTTATGGAATTTTGGTTCTATACTGCCTTTTCTATTTCCTAAAAAAAATAAAATAGTAGTTACCATACATGGATTCTTAGATCCTTATGTTTTAAAGGAATCAAAGTGGAAAAAAAGAATTTTTTGGAATATTTTCCATCGCTGGCAATTAAAAAAGGCCGATGTTATTCATGTGATGAGTCAGGATGAAAATACGATTGTTGGCCAATTATTCCCTTTTCAAAAAAATATAATTAAATATGTGCCGAATGGATATGATGTCCCCTTAAATAAATTTGAAGTTAAACCCAATTTCAAGAAAGAACTGGATGATTTTATCTCTAATTCAGATTGCACGTTCTTGTTTTTAGGGAGATTGCACTCCAAGAAGGGTCTAGGCATACTAATTGAAGCTTATAAGTCATTAATCAAAAAGGAGCTTGGATCAGTTAAATTGATTATTGCCGGTCCTGATGATGGTTATTTACAAGAATTAATTCAAGAAACGAGTGGATTAAGTTCAGGAACCTATTTGCAATTTCCAGCTATTACTGGAGATAATAAAGATTACTTGATAAGATCGAGTGATGTTTTTGTACTTCCTTCCTATAGTGAAGGCTTTTCAATTGCTGCATTAGAGGCCATTGCTTATGCAAAAGCCTGTATTTTTAGTCATCACATTGGTTTTTCTGATATTTTAATCTCAAATAATGCTGCATTAATTTGTGACACGAACGCAGAATCACTGGTAGGTCAAATGGAAAAACTAGTATTAAATGCTAATTTGCGTAGTAATTTAGGAGAAAATGCTCTTAAGGTACATTCGAATAATTTCACTAATGAAATAGTAGGGAAACAATTTTTGGATTCCGTATTTAAATAGAAATGATAGATTCAAGCAACATTGGTATTTTAATAATTGCTTATAATGAAGAAATTCATCTAAATCGGTGCATCGAAAATGCAAAAAAATTAAGTCCAAATATTTTCGTTGTCGATTCCTTTTCTACTGACAAATCAATCCAAATATTACAGGAGCATGCTATTAAATTCTTGCAACATCCTTTCTCTACCCATGCCAAACAAATTAATGTAGGAATTGATCAATTTCCTTATCGAGTCGAATGGTTGGTCCGATTAGATTGTGATGAGCTTATGTCAGATGAATTAATTTTGGAAATTAAAAACTCAACTAAGAATAAAAATTCTACCTATAATGGTTATTTTATTCAAAGAAAGGTTAATTTTTTGCAGGGGATTTTACATTTTGGGATGATAAATCCGATCTGGTTATTACGTGTTTGGAAGAAAGAAGAGGGGAAATGCAATGATTTGTGGATGGATGAAAAAATCGAACTAAATAGGCCCAATACAACTCATTTAAAAGGAATTTTATACGATCATAATTTACAGGATATTACCTGGTGGACTCAAAAGCACAACCATTATGCCGTTCGGGAAGCTTACGAGATTCTACGTCAAAAATATGGTTTAAATAATCCTGAAGAAACAAATACCATTGATAGGAAAATTGTAAAAATCAAAAAACTTTACAACCATTTACCGATTTTTGTAAGACCTTTTTTGCTTTTTATGTACGCTTATTTTATAAAATTAGGTTTTTTAGATGGTAAGCGTGGTTTGATATGGAATTTTTTACAAGTATTTTGGTATCGGTTTTTAGTAGATGTTAAAGTTCTAGAAATAGAAATTCAGCATCAATTTGATGCAGATAAAATTATTAACACCTTAAATAATCGTTTTGAAAACTGATTTTTCAACATTTAAACATGAAGTTTTTTCCGGTATAGATCGGAAAATAAGTTATTTGTTTTGGCTTTTTGTTTCAAACGTTTTCTTTTTGACAAATATCCCCTATCCTAATACTTGGAAGGTGCTTTTGCTTCGTTTGTTTGGTGCTAAAATCGGCCAAAAGGCGGTAATCAAGCCATGGGTGAAAATTAAATTTCCATGGAATTTAACACTAGGAGATCATGTTTGGCTTGGCGAAGAAGTTTGGATTGATAATATTTCAATGGTCATGATAGATTCCCATGTCTGTATTTCCCAAGGGGCCTTATTAATTACTGGAAATCATGAATACACCAAATCACATTTTCCTTTAATTTCAAAACCCATAATCATCGAAGATGGTGTTTGGGTATGTGCGAAGGCAGTAGTAACAGGCGGTGTTACATTAAAAAGTCATTCTGTTCTTTCTTTAGCATGTATTGCAACAAAGGATTTAGATTCCTATTATATTTACGGTAACTTCCCACTAGAAAAATTAAAACCAAGAATCATTTCTTAACATGAATGAAATATCACAATTATTTGCCAATAAGGAATTTCAAATTTTGGTTTCATTTTTCACTTCATTATTTGTAGCGATAACGGCTATCCCTGTTATCATCAATATTTCCAAATTAAAGGATTTAATGGCCGAAATAGAGGTTCGCAGCTCTCATGAAGAATTAACGCCAACTTTGGGCGGTGTGGCTATATTTGCTGCTACTTTAATTGCCTATTTTATATGGGATAATCCGAACGAAGGACATGAAATTCATTTAACGGTTGCAGCCTTAATTATTTTATTTTTTTTAGGCATCAAAGACGATATCTTAATATTAGCGCCAAACAAAAAATTATATATCCAAATTGCAGCGTCCTTATTATTAATTTCCTTTGGTGATTTACGCATAGCGAATTTATATGGCTTATTGGGAATTCACGACATTAATTATATTTCGAGTATTATTTTTACTACGTTTATATTCATTTCTTTGACGAATGCGATTAATCTAATAGATGGCATTGATGGTTTAGCGGGATCAGTGGGCCTTTTATCAAGCCTTATTTTTAGTGTTTTATTTTTCAAATTGGGCCTCTTTGCGATGGCAACATTGTCAATTTCTTTGGCTGGGGCGCTATTTGGTTTTTTGAAATTCAACTATTCAGATAAAAATAAAATTTTTATGGGAGATACAGGTTCTTTGATTGTAGGTTTTTTACTTTCATTTTTCTCTGTTAAATATATCGCATTTAATAGTGACTTTATTTATAATCCTAATTTGGGTAACGACTCTCCAATTCTAGTCATATTGATTTTAATTATCCCGCTATTTGACACATTACGTGTGTTTATATTACGTCTCATTGAAGGTAATTCACCATTTAAAGGGGATCGCAAGCATATGCATCATATATTAATTGACCTTAAATTAAGTCATGGTCAAGCCACATTTTCATTGATATTCTGTAATATTATTTTAGTAGCCCTATTTTTTGTGTTTCGATATCATTTAGCAATTAATCTATTATTATTGATTCTCTTCTTGTGTTTCCTTATTTATTGTTCTGTAGGCTATTTCTTATCGAAAAATATTGATTATCAAAAAATTGATCGAATTCAATATACTAAAATAGACAAATTAAAAAGGTTGCAGTTGGTCGAAGAAAAGAAGGTTTCTTCTAGATTAAAGGATTTTGAATCAGAATAGATAATTTTTGAAACTCGATCGCATAATCGTATTTTAGTTTATCTAGGGCATTATAAGACGATAAATTATTCATTACCTCCTTTAGGCCGATTGATATGGCCTCCGGATTTAATTCCTTAACTATTTTCCCATCTTTTTCATGGACCAATAGGGTAGAACCACCCGAGTCAGTGGCTACCACAGGCATTCCTAAGGCTTGTGCTTCCATGATGACTAAGCCCATGGACTCTTCTCGGGAAGTTGAAAGAAAGATATCTCCTTGTTTTAAATAGGTCAAATACTCTTCCAAGTTATTTGTCTCTATAAATGAAACTGATTTTATTTTCTCATTTTTTAATTGAATTATTTCACTAAACGCATTGTTATTCTTTTTACCTAACCAAATAAATTCAACAAATGGAGAACGTAAAATGTCCGCAACTTCTATAAATAAATCAGTTCCCTTGCGATAACAGACAGTTCCGGATCCGATAATTTTAAGTACTTTATTGGATTTAGTTGTCTTATTTTTCCTGTGAGATTTCCATTCGGAAAATTTGATGCTAGAATTAATGACCGTAATAGGCTTTTGAAAGAAGGGGGCAAATATATCCTTAACTAAGCTCGAACATGCAACCAGATGATCACATTTTTGAAGCATTGTTTTGAAATCATTTATTTGTAGCGATTCAAAATTGTACAATAATTCATGTACATGCACGATTGTTTGAACATGAAATTGATCTCTATAGCTTAGTAAATGTATTTGACTTATTGTATTGAAATACCATAGGTTGGCTTTAAAACTGTCTTGAATCTTTTTTATCTGTTTTCCAATGACATCTGTACCTGTATGAAATAAAAGTTTATCTAAAACTGAAAATTGTTGATTCAAATAAAAGACGGGTATGTTTTTATCGATTAAATCCACTAATTCCCCTTTACGGTCACAGATAACGATTCCAATTTCAATTTTCCCTTGCCGATTTAAATCTTGAATAAATTCATAGATAAGGGTTTCAGAGCCAGTTCGACTAAATGAATTTACAAAAAAGAGAACTTTCGTTGGCATCAATAAGATGAAATTAGACTGGCTAATAGATAAATAAGGTAAAGAAATTTAAAATTACTAATTTTGAGGTAGTAAAGAAAACTTCGTACACATGGATTTGAATTCCCTTCGCGGCAAAATAGATACGATTGATGATGCCATTTTAGCATTATTAATTGAACGTATGAATATTGTAGATGAAATTGGAGCCCTGAAAAGGAATCAAAATACAGTTATATATCATCCGGATCGAGAAAAAGAGATTATTGATCGGCTTGCTTCTGTCCATACTGGTAAATTAACTCGATATGCTATAGAAGCTATTTATTTAGAGATATTTGGCGTATCCAGAAATTTAGAATTACCTGAATTGATTTCGTTTTTAGGCCCTGAAGGAAGTTTTACCCATCAGGCTGCAGAAAGTCGTTTCGGAGCCATTGCTGAATACATATCCTTACCTAATATAAAATCAGTATTTGAATCCGTAGAAACAGGAAGGGCAAAATACGGAGTGGTACCGATTGAGAATAACCAAGAAGGCATGGTTAAAGAAACGATGGACTATTTAAATTCCACAAATCTGTATATCATTTCAGAAATTATCATTCCGGTTAATTTTTGTATCGCCACCAAAGAAAATAACCTGAGTCAAGTTAAAAGAATTTATTCCAAAGATATTGCCTTTAACCAATGCAAGGGTTTTCTAACTGATTATTTTGGCCAAAAAGAAGATGATTTTTTCGTTGAAATTGATTCTACGTCTAAAGCAGCCAAGTTAGCGAGTCAAGAAGCCAATGCTGCGGCTTTATGTTCGCATATCGCCGCTAAAATATATAATTTGCCTATTTTATTCGATAATATACAGGACAATGAGTCCAATCAAACTCGTTTCTATATCTTATCTAAGAATAAGAATCTCAAAAAAACGGCGAAAGATAAAACCACCATTGCCGTTAAATTACGGAATGATGATAAACCAGGTGCCCTTGTTTCGTTACTTAAGAAGTTCGAGCAACAAAACATTAATTTATTGAAGATTGAATCAAGGCCCCAGAAAGATACCAATGAATTTAAATTTTGGTTTTTTATTGATATCGAGGGTAATGTATTAGACGAATCGATTGCTGGCATCTTAGAAGCACAGGAAGAAGAAATTAAATTCTTAGGAAGCTATATGAACCTTTGCTAAATCGATTTTAATTTGATCTTTCAATTGATCA
>CAIVPF010000110.1 GCA_903907745.1 uncultured Cytophagaceae bacterium
GAAAATGGGGGATGGCCGCCACATCTTCATTTCCAATTGATCTACGATATGCAAGGATTTCAAGGGGATTATCCCGGCGTTTGTTCTCAGCGCGATCTTCAGTTTTATGCCAATAACTGCCCAGATCCTGCTGCTTTTTTACAAGCTAAATAAACTGTCAATGAATAGGTTCATTGAGTGCCTTGTTCAACATGAGGGTGAGCGATGTCCTCTAAAACTTTATAATTGTATTATGATTGTTATTTAAAGGCCTATTTTTTCTCTATTTTTCAGATATCCCTATGTATCTTTTTAGTTCCGTTTGATTTTCCGCTTGCTTGATTAAAAAGTCTGCTACGTCTGCTCTATTGATTCCGCCTATGTTAATTCCTTTGAATAATTTGTTTTCAACACGGTATTTTTCTGTCAATTCCTTGTCTAATAACCTTCCTGGCCTCACCACTGTCCAATGCAGATTTGATTCGGTGATAATTTCTTCCATTTTGGTTTTGTCAGCATACACATCTTTTAACATGTATTTTAAAAACATCTTTACTAACCAAGGAACATAATTTTTACTTTCCCCTGCTCCAAATCCGGTAACGAAAATAAATGGAACTTCTATTTTGTTTTCACTTTGTATTTCCACCATTAATTTTGCAAAATCTGAAAACAGCGTAGTGGCTTTCATATTCTTACTAGTCCCGAGTGTTACAAGGATGGCTTCTGCATTTTGGATTGATTTTAAAAGGTCGGCTTTATTCGTTGCATCCCCAATAATCATGGTTAACGATTTATTCTCTTCTATTTTAATTTCAGATCGAGAGAGGGTCGTTATCGAATGCTTTCTATTTAATCCTCTTTTTACTGTTTCTAGTCCTATTCCCGCCGAGGCTCCTATGATAGTTATATTCATTTTGCTTTTTTATGGTTGTCGATTTTAAAATATCAAATATGCCCATAAATGTACTTTAAAGAATTTTTATAATTGATTATCATCGAGTCAAATTAATCTAACACTAGCTGAAATTCGGTTGATATTATTTAAATATGCTAGGAAGGATTGGACTATTATGGGGTCACTCGCATCTTCGAGATAATTTGTATCTTTAAAATTGAATAATGTCGGATATTAACAATGTCAGAAAATAACTCAAAAAAAGATATGAAAAATAAAAGATACGTTTGGGCCTCCCTCCTTATTTTGTTAACAGGGGTCATGTATATTAGCGTACAAGCTCAGCAAAAAAACAGTACACATCGCGCTAAATTTTCTGGCCAGTGGAAAGCCAAAGAGGCAATCAGCATGGGCGGCAATATTTTTTGCTCCTATGACGCGAGCGATCGGATGGCTTCTAAACGAATGAAAATCGTAGAGCAGGCAGATTTTTTAACCATAGAAAATCCGGATTCAGACGCAGCATCTACAAAAAGTGGGGAGAAGCTAATCTTCGATGGGAAAACAAGACAAATTAGTCATAGCCAAGGAAACAGAAAGACGTTTTCCGTCCATTTGTCCAATGATGGACAAACCATGACCATTAAATCCATTGTATATTTCATGACGGGCACTCCTTACAAGGTCAATGTTCAACAACAAGCATATACCGATGTCACTGAGGTTTGGAACTTGAGCAAAGATGGTCATTCTATTGCTATTTTGGCCAAAGCAAAATCAAACATATGGAAGGAAGAGCGTTCTTGGAAGACGGTATTCGAAAGGGCTAATTAATAAATGAATTTAAATCAGTTTTTTTGTCCAACAAACCTGATAACAGAACCCGTCCCATTATGATATAGCCCCTCATTTAGTTCAATCACCTGCTCTACTAATTCAATAATCGTATAGTTCGGGAAATCTGTTTTTATCTCATCTATTGAAAATAAGCTTTCAATGTCTTTAGGCCCTCCTACACGTTCATTTACCTTTACATAGTCTACATGTTTTTTACTAAATGATTCAAAAATAATGGTTCCGTTTTTCTTCAAAAAACGATCGAATTGTTTATGGTACGACGACTTAATCTTCGCTGGAAAGTGAGCGTATATTAGGGCTATTGCGTCAAATTGTCCTTCTTCAAAATTCAAATCGTCTAAAAACCCCACCTGATAATCGATGGTTACCCCTTTTTTTTCCGCCAATCGAATCGCTTTATTTTTTCCTTCTTGACTGATGTCAAAGGCTGAAACATTCCATCCCATTTTTGCGGCAAAAACGGCATTTCGGCCTTCGCCCTCTGCTGGAAAAAGTATTGACCCAACTGGTAGTTTAATCAATTGTTCCTTCAAATAGTTATTCGGCTCTTCACCATAAGCAAAGGCTTCATTGCTATATCTTTCATTCCATCTTGAAGTCCAAATGTCATTTAATTTTTCGCTCTCTTCCATCGGTTTCTATTGTCTAATTTATAGGTATTGACGATCTTCCGTAAAAGTACCATTTTAAAAATGGGAATTAGCTTCGACCCCAAAAGCCTGTTTCAAGAAATTTGATTTGGTTTTTTAAACAAAAAAAGAGGTTTATTTGACCTCTTTTCTCAACCTCCTCCCTTGCTAGTTGGACTGTTGCAGCCGTTTAAATTTTTTAAATTGTAGAAATTGAAAGCCTTCGGCATAACGTGGAAAATTTAACTAAAACTGCGTGGGGTTTTCTGATTCCAAAAACAACAATGTGAAAGCACATACATCATCCTTTATTCAAATCAAAAAAATATTATATTGTAGGATGAAATAGGGGATAGAAAAGCAGTAGGAAAATTTAAAACAAGTAAAAGGCGCTGTATAGTTCTATTTCATACCAGGCCAGATCAAAAAAAATTAACTCACTAAATAAACCAAAAAATGGAAACAATACGACGAGAATTTATTAAAAGCATTGGCCTAGGCGTAGCAGGCCTGGGGCTTACATCTCCAGCTTCGCTAATTGCGGGTCAGGAAGTAAAGGGGAAAGAAACAGATGAAGAAAAGCCGGTACTCTATATTGGCGACAACATTGCCATCGCAAACACCACGTATGGAAAAGTTCGGGGTTTCATCATGAAAGATATTTACACCTTTCTAGGAATTCCCTATGGTGCTGATACCTCCGGAAAGAATCGCTTCATGCCTCCTCAAAAGCCGGCATCATGGAATGATGTTTATCCTGCCACATATTGGGGCATGTCTGCCCCGCAATTACAGAACAATTTCTATGCAAACAGGTATTTGGCATTTACCGATGACTGGCATTATGATGAGTTCGGGGAGGATTGTTTGAAACTGAATGTTTGGACTTCAAAATTAGATGGAGCGAAACGACCGGTGCTATTTTGGATGCATGGTGGTGGTTTTACCAGTGGTAATGCGATTGAACACCCTGAATATCATGGTGAAAATCTTTCCCGTTTTGGCGATGTAGTATTTGTGTCAATTAATCACAGGCTAGGGCCTTTAGGATTCTCTAATCTTGCTGGGGTTGGCGGTGCTACATATGAGGCGTCAGGGAATGTAGGTATGTTGGATTGTGTAGCAGCCTTAGAATGGGTTCGCGACAATATCGCAAACTTTGGAGGAGATCCGGCCAATGTGACCATTATGGGTCAGTCAGGGGGAGGATCGAAAGTGTGTACCTTAATGGGCATGCCTTCTGCAAAAGGCTTATTCCACAAAGCCGTTGCCCTTAGCGGCTCTTCACTGAGAGGTCAAGAAAAAACAGCTTCCGAAAAACTGGGGGCCAGCATTGTGCGCCATTCAGGAATTTCAATTGAAAAACTTCAGGAGATGCCATGGAAAGATTATATCGCCCTCGCAATGCATGCAAGTCGTGAATTAAGAGAATATACCCCGACTGGTACCGCGGTAGGCACGTTCGGTCCTGTGGCTGACGGAAAATTCTTGGTCAAAGAAACCTTCTCTTTGGATGCCCCCGGAGCAAACATTCCAATGATTGTTTCCACTACATTTTACGAGCGATCTCCCAGCGGCTTCGATTCCTCGCTTGAAAATATTTCAAAAGAACAGGCAAAGGATCAATTGAAAACGCTACGCGGGTTCGGTACTTCAGTTGCTGAGAATGCAGCGGCGGTATACGATGCCTATGAAAAAGCATTTCCTGACCGCAAGCCCATTGAGATCGTTTCCATGGCAATTAGTAACAGAAAAAATGCAATTGCGGTTGCCGATGCAAAGACTAAGCAAACGTCTAACATTTATGTAGATTGGTTTGGCTGGAACCCGGTTACTATTTTTGACGGGAGGCTTCGTGCGTTTCATACCTTGGATATTTCATTTTGGTTTTACAATACAGACAGGCAATTGTCTCATACTGGGGGAGGCTCCAGGCCTAGAAAGTTGGCAGAAAAGATGGCCGGCGCTTTATTGGCATTTATGAAAACAGGCACTCCTAATGCAAAAGGATTACCCGTATGGCCTAAATACACCCTAGAAAAAGGGGAAACAATGATATTCGATGATGTACCTGTCGTAAAAAATGATCCTGATCGCGAAGCTCGTAAAGCCTTGCCTGCTTAAGTCAGAATAAAATTTGCAGTTCAAAATGACCTCTTTTTAATTTGTGCTCCCCTTAAAGACGAAAGATGCAAAATAATGCGATGATTGAGTATGTGGCTATCAGGAAATTGAAGGGTTGAACTTCGTGTCAAATTGTATGATTTAATGGCCACTCCAAGCGTCCATTATACCTGATTTAATATCCGTATAGCTAGTGGTTAGATAAATGACTAAAACAATAATAAAAATTGGTTTCCAATGTGTTATTAGTAGCATTTTTAAGTCATTTAAGAACTGATTCATATCTGTGATTTTAAGGGTTAAATTAAATTCATAGGGTTTGGATTCGGATGTTTTTACGAATTCAGACAAGTCGGTTTTTAATACCTCGCCAATAACTTTTAAAGAATAAAGACTTGGCTTTACCTCGTTATTCTCGATTCGCTGAATCGTTCTTAGCGTTAAGCCTGTCTGTTCTGAAAGTTCTTTTTGCGAGATATTTAAACTTGTTCTAATCTCTTTTAATCTTGCACCAAATCCCATTTGCAAATATGATATGAGTAAATGAATAAATTACTGACATGTTGGCGTCTTTTGAGCGTCATTTAGGCGTTCAGAAGGTAATAATACAAACAGAAGTTGAAAAATAATAGTCTTCGCTTTGTAGTTTTGTTGCATGATAAAGGCAATCAAAATTTTGGTTACAAGAGAAATTAGCAAATCATTGGGTTCTTAAATAGGATATAAAATCAAAAAATGAACAAAATATATAAATCGTTGATTACCATCTCTTCAATATTCATAGGTATTTACGCCTTTGTTGTCTATGCTTTTCTTGAACTTGGCATTGCTGTTCACCCAATGATGATAGCAAACTTTAAAGCACATCCGATTGGAATTTACTTGCATATATTTCCAGCTTTAATTGCATTAGTATTAGGGCCATTTCAGTTCAATGAAAAATTTAGAACGACTAAAACTTATTTACACAGGTTCATAGGTAAAGTCTATTTATTGTGCGTTTTAATTGGTGGTATTTCAGGATTATATATGGCTCAGTTTTCTTTTGGAGGCACTATTTCTCATGTAGGGTTTGCGCTGTTGGCTGTTCTATGGATTTTCACAGGATATAAAGCCTATTCCTCCATAATCCGTAAAATGATTGTTGCCCATTATCATTGGATGCTTATAAACTTTGCGCTGACCTTTGCTGCGGTGACTTTAAGAATTGGACTTGGTATTGGTTTTGGAAGCGGCATTCCATTTGAAGTATTCTATCCTTATTTGGCTTGGATTTGCTGGGTTCCGAATTTGCTTCTTGCATTGATGATAATAAGAAAAGAGGCAAGCGCCACAAATGAACTTTTAAAGAAAAATTAGATGGTTTTTAAACAAAAAAAGAGGTCGAAATGACCTCTTTTTGATTACCGCTCCCCTTACAAACGAAAGGTACAAAACAATGCGATGATTGAGTATGTAACCATCAGAAAATTGAAGGGTTGAACTTCGTGTCAATTTGCATAAAGTGAATGCTTTGTCGTACCAAAATGAAATTAGTTACCTTTGAGGTATGATGAAAGTTATCTTTTTATTACTCATACAGACGGTCATTGTTAATCAAGGTTTTGCCCAAAAATTTAACCCTGTTATAAAACAAGATATTATAATCAATAGTGAAGGAGTTAATCTTGCAGGAACTATATATAAACCTAAAAACGCTTATGCCTCTGTTGTAGTTGTACACGGTTCGGGCCAAGAAACTAGAATGACTGAATTCGCTGAGTTACTTGCAAATAATGGAATTTCAGTACTAACCTATGATAAACGAGGGGTTGGTAAATCTGGGGGAGTTTATGCTGGTCCAGAGGTTGGAACAAATAATGTTGATTCCCTTAATATCAATTTATTAGCCAAAGACGCACGTGCTGCATTGAATAAAATAAAAAATTATAGTAATGGTACGCCAATAGGACTTCTAGGTTTCAGTCAAGCTGGATGGATTATTCCTATTGCAGCAAATAATAATCCACTTGTGAATTTTATGGTTTTATTTAGTTGCCCTACAATCACTTCCCTTGAACAACTTAGGTTTCAGTTTTATACCAACGGGAATACTAATTTTTGGGTAAACCATACTGAAGAAGACGCTCGAAACCATATCAAAAACGATTCAGACCGTTATCAATTTATCAGTACTGACCCAAAGGTTGCTTTAAGACATATTTCGGCGCCATCACTTTGGCTATTTGGGGAAAAAGATATTCAGATTCCTGTAAAATTATGTATCGAACAAATCAATACCCTTAAATCAGAAGGAAAACCTTTCGAATATACTTTATTCTCAAATTTAGGACACAATACTGCATTTGCTGATGACAAATCCCCTGTAGAAATTGCTATTAACTGGATAAAAGAGAAAACTAAAAATTTCAAACCTTAAAATATTTTTAGTTTAAGTGTCTGATTAAAAGATGCAACTCACTGATAGACAACAAAAAAGGCGACATTTCTGTCGCCTTGTGCACTTCTGCTCCCTCTCTTGTCGGAAGTTGCAACCAAAATTTATACCAACTCCTTCAAAAAATAGTCTAAATCGTGAATTTTAGTTTCAATGATATTCCAAACAATATCGTAATCAATGCCGAAATAGTCATGAATTAATTTATCTCTTGTTCCTGCTATCTTTTTCCACTCAATATGATTGTGGATTGACTTAAATTCATCATCCAACTTTTTGGTTGCCTCGCCTATTATTTCCAAACTACGCACAACGGCACGACAAAGAACTTCATCGTTGATAAATTCTTCTTTAGATTTCTGTTCGGTATGCTGTAAAATAAATGTGGTTTCCACCAAGATATGGCGAACCAATTCAAGATTAGAGGCTGACATCTTGTACCTCCTTTAAAATATGCGGTCCAATAAATTTACTTAAGGATTGTGTAGTAACTAATTCTACATTTCGACCTAATAAATCCTCTAAAAAAAAGGACAAGTCCATAAAATTGTCAAAACTCTTTTTCGATGGTTCAAAGTCAACTAACAAATCCACATCACTTGATTCTGTTTGTGTTTCCTTGATAAACGAACCAAATATGCCCATGCTAGTTACCCCATACGACTTTATTGTAGCACCATGTTGAAATAGCACTTCTAATAAATCTTGTTTCGTATGTATTTTCTCAGCATGCACTGCGGAAAATTAGAAATTAAATTTGACTTAACACAAAAAAAGTCACCATTTCTGATGACTTTCCTGTTTGCTCCCTCTCTTATCGGATGTTGCAACCATAACGCGATGATTGAGCTTGCCACTTTGGTAAAATTAAAAGATGAGTGTTTTTAATAAACCACTCAACCATTACTTAATTTCAATACTTTTTAAGGAAAAAAATTCAATCCCTAACCAAATGACGGAAGTAGTCATACTAATTGCTCCAATCAATACTAAAATGGGAGGAAGTCCAAAATACACTTCTGATAAAATTCCTAAAGGCATTAAAAGTCCGCCAAGTGCCAACCAAGATATTGTACCTAATTGGTTTAATCGTTTAGAAAAATGAATTAATAAAAATCCTATAATGACGTTCAATACAGCGAATAAATTCCCGTGCACATGAGCAAGCCGTGATTCAAAATGTTTTCCTAAGCTATACGAATTAACCCATTCCAATTTATTGGGTGCAAAGTCTCTTAAATAGATTAACAAGAAACCATAAATCATAAATAAACCCATCGTTAAAAATCCAATAGCAATGTTTTTCCTGCCTTCCATTTTGATTTAGTTTTGTGAATGAGCAAGCTACCATTTAATAAAATTCCAACTCCTGATATACATCAGGTTTACTCCAATTAAAATACGGTGTTGCAATAGAAACCCTCTACTGACCTCGAACCACAAAATCCAAAATTAAAACCTTCATTTTTAGTCATTAAACGATATTTCCATTTGAAAAAGGCATTCAATCCTTCAAAAGGATGGTTTAAAGTTGCATCTTTTATGAAAATCCTCCTTTTAATAATGAAAAAGATGCAACCACAAAAAATGTCTCATTACAGAAAGATAGGGTGGTTTTTAAACAAAAAAAGAGGTCGAAATGACCTCTTTTTAATTACCGCTCCCTTAATAGAAGAAATGTTGCAGCCATTTTCTACATTAAAAAGCATATTTATTCCTTTGTAAGTATACGAAGCCCAAAAGGAAAGGTGAGCTATTCGCACTCCGACAAGAAGCCAAAGCTTATTTCTTGTTTACTTGTTACCCAATTTGCCATAGATTTGGCACGGTATATAAATGAGGAATTCGCAGAGAGAGAAGAATATAAACTAAAATACTTGCTGTCGGGTTTTGTTTTCTTGCTTTCAACCCACTGTATGGTGGCAGCAACAAGCCCCATATCTTTACTCAAATAAAGATTATAAGAACGTAGGTCTAAGCTATATAAGCCAACATAACCCTCTTTAATTTCAAAAATTACTTCTTTGGGCATGATTAATTCTGTGGGAATCCCGTCGACTACTTTATACAAATTCAATCTAAATTTTAAGTTTGAAAATTCATTTGAACTTATGTTCATCTGAAGCTCATTAAGAAAGCAGTCCCTTTTCACGGGAAGCAAAACTCCGGCTTCCTTACCTAATCTATCATCTACTTCTTTTTCATAAAATGTATAAAAATTAAAATGCATGAGTCCAAGGCCCTTACCATTTCTTCCCAAAAATTTCTTCGCCATTTTCTTGGGCTTAATGCTTACTTCTTGTAATAATGTAGACTCGGGATATAATGGAATATCTCCCACTGATTTAAGTAATTGAGATATAGTATACTTAACAGTTTGGTATCCAATATGCGAAAAAATGATGGAATCGGACGCCGTACTATAGTCCGAAAACCCTAGTACAAAGTACCCATTTTCATCAGAAACTGTTCCAATATTTTTTTGAAAAACCCCTATGTTGACATACGGAATTGCTTGCTTTGTTTCGGCATCAACTAGCCGGCCTATTACTTTTTTTTCTTGGGCAATTAATGAAATTGATATTCCTAGTAGGAATAAAAGGGCAACCACATATTTGTGCATGACTTACAGATAAATTTAATTATTGAAGAACGATTCCGATGCTAGAATTAGTATAAGAATAAACAAAAAGTTGCAATCACAAAAAATGTGTATTTACAGAAAGATAGGGCGGTTTTTAAACAAAAAAAGAGGTCGAAATGACCTCTTTTTGATTTTTGCTCCCTTAATAGGTGGGATGTTGCAGCCAATTTTGCCCCTTAACCAATACCTAATTTTACTTAAATGTAATAAACGCAATACGATGGCTCGCTAATTTTAAGGTCCCTTTATTTAATTTCTGGCCACAAATTTCAGGAACCGTATCATCAGCATTTAACTTTAGTTCAAACCCGTTGCATTTCATATTTTTTGACGTCAATTCATACGCAGAAAGCACGTAAATCTGACCTGCTTTTGGGATTTCAATTTCGGTTTCAGAGGAAGTAGTATTTAGCACTAAGACTGTTTTTCCTTTTTTAGTACCTTTTAAATCGTGTACAAATACATCTACTCCTGGACTTAGTTTTGGGGATTCAAACACTTGTGTTCCCATCAATTTATTCCATAATAATGCAGCCCAATAATTAGGTCTTGGATTATAGGTATCTTGTTCCAAAATGGCATATTCGCTTCTTGCTAGTGTATTGTGCATGACAACCTGAACTCCTTTTTTGGCTAATCGACCTAATTGCTCTAAGTATCTAAACGTATCCACATACGTAGTAGCGAGCGGATTACCACCACAGGCAGACTCCGCCGTTTCGGTGTTCCAAATAGGAGCATTTGGCATATACTTATCCCTGGCTTGTTGGTAGAATTCCAAGCCCTTTACCGTTTTGCTTAACCATTCTGCACTTAACGCTTTTTCAACAGTCTGATTTCCTCCGCACCTCTTAGATACCGTTCCATAAAAGTGATAGGTGAAAACATCAAATACCGGTTTAGGCTGAGCGGATAAAAGATTATCTACAAAAATATCTTGTGAAGGGATGATTCCTCCTTCTCCCGTAGAGCCTGGTCCTAAAATGGTAAGTTGGGGATATTCTTTTTTCACGACCTCCTTAAATATAGAAAAATCGGCTGCAAAATTAGCTGCGTTATATCCTTTAGGCGCATCTCCATGTGATGAATGTGAAGGCTCATTAAACATCTCGGCAGCCACAATCTCTCCACCTAAAGAATGGGTGTAATCCATTATCGGTTTCAGAGCTTTACTCGTCCATTGGCCTTTTTCATCTCTGATACCCTCACTAATTGGAAAAGAACTAACAATTTTGCCATTAACAGATTTACTGAAGTCCACCACTCCCTTCCATTGGCTTCTTGTCAAAATGTTTTTATACCCAGCAGGTGGGGCAGTCATTTTGGCCTCATCATTATCTTGAAAATAAACCGCATTAGCCCAAGTTCCACTCACGCGAAGATAGTATGGGCCCAACGCTGCGGCTAAATTTCTAAGTTTCTTATTGTACAAATTAATCGGCTCAATCGTCCATTTAAGTGCCGCAAATCCTGTTTTTTTAGAGGTTTTTCTGACAGAATCAATTAAATGATAAGGGATCCAAAAGTCCCCACCAATCACTTCACACATTTCAATATTAAAAGATTGATAGCGCTCATCAACTTGACCTATTTTTTTCAATTGAGTTAGGTTCAAATGATTACTAGGCTTTCCCACAGGTAATTCTTGGGAGAATACCTGAAGGCTAACCACTAATAAGAAGAAAGAAAAAACCGTACGTTTTATGTTATTCATTTCTATAGTTAATTGATCTTTTTTATTTTACAATTACTCGTACGCGATCTAAATTTTGAATACGCGCAAACGGAGTGTTTGCGTCACCATTGCGTTCAGAAGCGATACGAACAGTAGGGAAATATACGCCTGGTTTTGAGTAGGAATGGCTTAATTGAAATACTCCATTTTTGTTCAAAGCAACTTTATTTTCTTTCGTAGCAAATTTCCCTGAGCCATCTAAATCCCACTCGACAGAAACAATTTTCCCTGCGTTAGGTGGCAATTGGGTAGCTACTTTCATAACAAAAATTTGACCTCTTTTAGCCTGCATTTTTTTCTTTCCCGTTATCGTTAATTGAACACTTGCTTGAATTCCTTTTCGAATTGTTGCATCTGAAGGTACTACTACTTGACCATCTTCTATGGTGTATGAACTGCTCGGAGGTGGGGCTACCCCTTTTTCTACCCATTGACTTACATCACGCAAGGCTTGTTGCAAAACCCCAAGGTAACTTACCGATCTAGTGGGGAATTCTTGTTCTGAAACATCCCCATGCAAGGCCTTGTCTGTGTACCAAACTCTAAAGTTCTTGTCTAGGCTATCCCCTAAAAATTCCTTTGCCCGAGAAACATACCAGTCCGCTTGCCATGGATAGGCCTCCCGATCATAAAGCGATTCTAGCAAAATCATCTTTCCTTTAAATTTCCCTGTAGGCAAAATACCCGAAGCGCCACGAGTGAACAAGGGTCCTAATTGCATCGGTCTTTGAGGATATATAGGCTTGCCCTCTTTATCTAGAAACTGATTCCAAACAGTATAACCTTTGCCTGGAACTTGATGCCTGTGGTAAGTTTGGGCAGCTAAAAAATTCGAATTATCTACCTGGACATCATCTCCTATTTGAATACTTCTAATTAAGTTAGGATCGCCTCCAGCGAATATGACAATGTCCCCTTTGATTTGAGAAATAAATAAATTTTTCCCTTTCCCATTTCCAGATTTAATGAATAAGTCTCCCCCTAGGAAATCAATCGCAGGTAAGTTTTGGTCTAATTGAAAAGCAACAGGTAAATTATCCTCTTTTTCCAAAAGTCTTTGCCAAGCGGCGTCTGCTGTACCTCTATTTTGGTCCGTTTGAGCCCACACACTTAAGCCTAATGAAATGGCTTCTTTAACAGAAATTGCTCGTTTTATTTTTGCCGGTTGCTGAATTCTTGCACGTAATAATGATGACGTAGGGTTGCTTCCTAAGTAACCAGGCTTAACCCAAAAGTCCGTAAAGTAACCTCTATCTGCCATCATCATTCCTTGATAAAGTGCGGCGAATCCATGAATTCCCATGGATTTATAGCCAAACCAAGACTGTGGCGGAAATCCCATTTTCGTTACCTCCAATAAGGCCTCTTTTTCTTCCAAATTCAACCCAGCATAGGGATCGCCACTTCCACCCGCATCCATCGCATCAATGATGCTTGGAAATTTATCCTTTAAAATACGCATGGCATGCATTCTTATTGAGAACACATTAGGTATGGCTACTGGAGAGCCCACAACATAAGGTACGGCACCATCCCAAACATCCGAATTTTCAAATCCACCAATTGTCCGATAAGCGCCACCGCTTCCACCAAAACAATATCCATAGGTCCGATGTGCCCAAAAAATTTGTTGCGCGACAACTTTTGAAAACGCAGCCGCAGCCGCATTAGCCCGAAACGCATTTACATTGACATTCTTACCATATACGCCATTTCCTCCTCCATTCGTTTCAACAAAATAGGCTCCACTGGCAATCGAAAAACCTATCTTATCTTCTTCGCCTTTTGCCCCTTGTGATAAATTTTCATGATCAGGCACTGGCGTTATATACTGAAAAAAGCGCCCTTGATACTGCTCCTTTTGAGGAAAATAAAATGAAAATCGAGCAGTCGTTCCCTCAAATCCTCCATGTACATATCGGTGTCTCACGGGTTTGTCTCTCCACTCGTCAACATCAATAAATGGCACCTTAAACAACGTGTCTTTAACGACATATTGAGAGGCGGATTGTTGACTTAGGGCAGGATAGGTTTGTGCTTTTGCAACTGAGAAAAATAGTACTAGAAAAAGAAGGGTGTTGAATCTTGTTTTCATGAGGGTTTTAAATATACTCGTTTTAAAAAATAACTAATTAGCTACTAGTAAAGCATATTACTACCTATTCTCATTTGAGGTTAGATAAACAATTGAGCATTAGATAATGGTAATCCTAGAGCTTTTGACTAAAATGTAATCAACCCAAGCTTGATAGCTGCAATTACTCCTCCATCCATAAGCATATCACTGCCAGTCGTAAAACCGGATTCTTGATTGAGTAAATAATGAGCCAAATTAGCGACCTCATCCACCGTGCCTACTCTTTTGGTAGCAGAAAGTTCAATCATCTTTCGATAGGTATCGCCTACAGGGGAATCCAATTCATGTTGGGCTAAAGCCGTTAAAATAATACCCGGACTGATTGAATTTACTCTTGCTCCTCTTTTAGCCCAAGATAAACTTTCGGCTTGAACTCGGAGCTGATTCGCTCTTTTCGAAAGGCAATAAGCATAGGACGTAGAAGGGATGTTTTCTGGTTGCAACATAGGAAAACCCCTCAATTCTTCAACGGGCAAAGTAGCTAAGGCTTTATTTGCCTCTAAACCTAAATCAGGAATCATGTGACCGGCCATACTTGAAATTTGTACGCCCGATCCATTTCTCGTGATTACTTTGCCAAAGGCTTCCAATACATAAGCAGTACCCAACAAATCAACTTCAATTAATTTATCAACAGGTGCCATATTAGGGGACAAGCCAGCTGTATTAACTAATTGCAATACATTACCCAACGAAACCGCTTTCTCAACTAATTTATTTACTGAATCAATGGATGAAACATCGGTTTGAATGGTCTCCACTTCATAACCCATCGCTCGTAATCCAAGAGCCTCTTCTTCTAATTTTTTCTGATCAATATCTGCTAACAATACTATTTTCCCAGCGGCCTCGCGTCTTGCGATCGCCATCCCAATTCCCCCTACACCAATTACAACTAAAACATCCGATTTCATCATTTTTTCTACCCTTTTAATTGAGGCTGAAAGGGTTGGTGATAAAACCGTTTCCCCGTCGCCTTGTATAACGCATTCGCCACGGCAGCAAAAACCGGTGGGAATGGTGGCTCGCCAAGACCCGTAGGATCAATCTCATTCTTCACAAAATGCACGTCGATTTTCTTCGGCGCTTCATTGTGGCGAATCATGCGGTAGGTATCGAAATTCTTTTGGTCCGTTTTACCATCCGTTAATGTCAACTGACCAAATAAGGCATTGCCAATCCCGTCAATCGCCGCACCTTCCGCCATGTTTTTCGCTCCCTCAGGATTCACGACAACACCGCAATCTAGAGCCGTAGTTACTTGGTCGACCGTCACTTGATCGCCTTTCACCTGCAAGTCAATAACCTGCGCCGCATAGGAATTGTGGCAGAAATAGGCCGAAACGCCGCGCTTTTTACCCGCATTTTCGGGTTTTCCCCAGCCCGATTTCTCGCGAACTAGTTCCAACACGCCCATGTAACGGCTCGCGTCGTAATCGTTTGTTTTCCCTACCGGATTTTCTTTTGCCCGCTTCAATAATTCCAAACGGAAATCGATTGGGTCTTTGCCCATGTATTCCGAAATCTCATCCAAAAATGACTGCTCCGCTGCCGCGTTAAAATTCGAACGTGGCGCACGGAATGCGGCAATCGTGATGTTCGATGGAATTACCCAGCTTTCGGCTAAATAATTATCGATGGCTCCGGCCGGAAAACGATTCGCATGTAAGGGCGATTCTGGGACACCTCCTCCTTTCGCATGAAAAGCAATCAGTTTCTTATTCTCATCAAAGGCTGCCCGATAGGTTAATTGATACAGTGGGCGGTAATTACCCCCACTCACATCATCTTCCCGCATGTAAATCAATTTCACCGGAGCGCTTACTTGCTTTGAAATCAAAGCTGCCTCGATCATGTAATGACCGTATGCTCGCCGACCGAAACCGCCGCCCATTCGTGCTAATTCAATCGATATGTTTTCTTTAGGAATTCCTAATCGAGCCACCATGGAAGGTATCATCATCTCAGGAATCTGAATAGGAGCTACAAAACGCACTTTATCACCCACGAAATGCGCAAAGGCATTTGTTGGCTCCATAATATTATGGGCTAAAAAAGGCGCCGTATAGGTCCGCTCAATGATGTGCTTCGCCTCCGCAAAACCTTTTTCGGGGTCGCCATCTTTACGCTCAATTTTGCCTGGTTTTTTGTCCATTTCCAGCATTTGGGCATAATGCTTTTTCGTGCTTTCTAAGCCTGAAGGGACTATTCTTGCCTGGTTATTTTGACCCATCTCACTTTTCTCTGGTGCCACTTCCCAAACCGCTTTAACTTTCTTCCGCGCATTCATCACATCCCAAGTAGACTTTCCTACGACGGCAATCACTTCATTAAATGAACGCGTATCAAAACCCGCAAATTTGTGGTCGTCATTATAGACCTTGATTGGGAAAATATCCACGATGCCCGGCATCTTTTTCGCTGCGGTCGTATCGAAGGATTTCAATTGCATCCCGAAAGCGGGTGGGCGCTCTGTCATGGCATATAACATGCCTGCTTCGCGGTAATCCAAACCAAACAAAGGTTTTCCTTGCACGATTTTAGGTCCCACCACATTCTTTTGTGGAGTTCCCAACAGACGGAAAGATTGATTTCCTTTTAAAACGATGTCCTTTGGAACCGGTAATTTCGAAGCTGCCTCCGCAAAGGTTCCGTAGCTTTCTGATTTGCCACTGAACGCATGAGTTACCATGCCATTGAAAGTTGTTAATTCCGAAACAGGCAAGTTCCATGCCTGGCTTGCTGCCGTCAAAATCATTTGTCGGGCTGCAGCTCCCACTGTCCGCAAAGGCTTCCAAGCCATGCGGACGCCTTGGCTACCACCCGTAAATTGGCGTGGAAATGCTTTGGGATTGAAATTGCCTTGTTCCGCCTCAACCTGCTTCCAATCCACATCCAATTCCTCGGCGATCAACATCGGCAATGATGTCATCACGTTTTGGCCAAATTCTGGATTGGGAGAAAATATTTTAATCGAATTATCCGATGCAATTTTGATGAAACTAGTCACTTCTTGCCATACGGGTTCAATGTTTAATTCGTCTAATGATTCCACGGGTTTGGCACTCGCGAACCAAGAAATACCGAGCATCATGCCTCCTCCGGATAGCGATGATACCTTTAAGAACGAACGTCTGCTGTATTGAGTTTCTGTCTTTTTCATGATTTCGCTGCTGCTTGTTGGATGGCTTTTTTGATACGTGTATAGGTTCCGCACCGACAAATATTGCCGGTCATGAAGTTCTCAATATCTTCTTCCGTAGGGTTGGGGGTGCTTTTCAAAAGTGCCGCTGCGCTCATGATTTGGCCAGATTGACAATAGCCGCATTGTGCGACGTCAACGTCCAACCACGCTTTTTGCACAGGGTGATCTCCCTTGGCAGATAGGCCTTCGATCGTTGTAATTTCCATTCCAGTTAAGGACGAAATCGGCAATTGGCAAGAGCGAACCGCACTTCCATTTAAATGTACCGTGCAAGCCCCGCAGGAGCCCACGCCACAACCGTATTTAGTGCCTTCCATGCCGAGAATATCTCGGATAACCCACAAAAGGGGCATGTTTTCGTCCGCCTCTACTTGGTGGACTTTCTTGTTAATGCGAACAGAATATTTCTTGATCATAATTGAGGTGATTTAAAAGAATCGAAGCAAATTTAGGTAAACAATTCAAACAATAATTATACTTTTCAAACAAGATTAATACTTGTTTTGGTGGTTATCAATCACGCTACTAAACGTCAATGCAAACAACTCCCATTCCTTGCCTTGTTTCTGATATACCTCCGTTACCGTGAATTCTGTTACTGCTACTTGTTCCCGAGCGACCGCGTCCAAAGTGATGCGATTCCAAACAATAGCTATATTGCCTACGGGGGACTCCAATTCATGTTGTGCTAAAGCCGTTAAAATAATACCCGGGCTGATGGGATTAGATCGATAAAAAAGCGACCTCTAAATTGATCCATTTATTGAAGCAAAGAATAGTAGCATTCAAGCAGCTGGTTCTCCAATGATGTAAGTTCCTGATTTAGTTTTGCTGCATGCAAGCCACTACCCTTTATTCGCTGCTTTTGTGCATCCCAAGCTTGAGCATTAATTTTCACTCCTGTTGAAATATTCTTGATTTCGTTGGCTATAATTAAGCGCAACATGATGGGTGATTGACCTAATTTGCCAACGCGTGAGCGGTAAATCCAAAATAATGTTTTTGTCTGTGTTTGATTTAACACAGGTACAAAATGACGTTGAATTTGTGTGACCAAAAATGTGACCTAATGACGTGTTTTCAGGTCACAATAGGTAACAAAAAAAAGCACTAACGAGTGTTACGATAGTGCTTTGAATTGTTTTGCTCCCTCTCCTGGGCTCGAACCAGGGACCCCATGATTAACAGTCATGTGCTCTAACCAACTGAGCTAAGAAGGAGTTTTCCCCATAATGGGAACGCAAAAATAGGGGTCTATTTCTTTAAATGCAAGATAGCCTCCTTATTTTTTTGATTTTATTTCTTCTCAGACGCCTTTTCGTCCTTCTTGACTTCCTTTTTCTTGACTAAATCTCCCGCCTTCAACTTCTTAGCCACCGTCGCATATGGCCCCGAAATGATCTCCTGCCCATCCGTCAAACCTGATAATATCTCAATGTTTTCAAAATCCGATATACCCGTCTTCACCTCAATCTGCTTCACTTTACCGCCCTTCTCCATCACAAACACAACCTCTTTCGTATTCTCTTTGCGCTTCTTCGCCGCATTCGCATCCTCCTGCGTCACGACCGTTGGCCCCTCTTCCTTCTTCTCTCCTCCCATCGGTGTCGCCACCTCCACAGCACCAATCTCCCGCGTCGTCACAGACGCCAAGGGCACCGTTAACACCTTTTCTTTCCGATTCGTCAACACCTCCACCGATGCCGTCATCCCTGGCTTCAAAGGATACGATAATTTGCCCTTAATCAAATCCTGATACGAACTCCTTAACACACGAATCTTCACTTCAAACTCCGTCACCGCATCCGTCGTCACCGAAGCCGCACCCGACGAATTCGCCGAACTCGCTATCTCATAAACCATCCCTTTAAACTTCCGCTCCGATGTCGAAAACGCATCCACATCTATCAACACCGAATCCCCCAAACTCACCCGCGTAATATCATTCTCATTCACATTCACGCGTACCTCCATATTATTCAAATTCGCAATCCGCAACATCTCCGTTCCCGCCATCTGTGAAGTCCCTACCACGCGCTCTCCTAATTCCACGTTCAACTTCGAAATAATCCCACTCTGTGGCGCATAAATCGTCGTCTTCATCAAATTCGTCCGCGCCTCTTTCAAGCCCGCCTCCGAACTCTTCACATTAAATGATGCCGCTTTCACATTCGCTTTCGCCGCTTCCAAATCCTGCTTCGCCACCATATACGCCGACGAAAACTGATCAAAATCCGAATCCGATATCACCTTATCCGCATGCAATTTCACATTCCGATCAAAATCCAACTTCGTCTTGCTCAAACGCGCCTCACTCTGCGCCAATACCGCCTTGCTCTGCTCCATGCTCGCCTTCGTCGCATTCACCTGCGCCTCCGCTCGGGCCAATAAAGACACATAATTGTCCGGACGAATCTTCAAAATCTCCTGGCCCGCCACCACCGAATCCCCCTCCGCTACCTTCAAGGACACAATCTCCCCAGATACATCCGGCGAAACCTTCACTTCCACCTCCGGCTGAATCTTACCCGAAGCACTCACCTTTTCGATGATCGTCGCACGCGCAACCTTCGTGAATTCCACCTCCGTCAGCTCCGCCTTACCTATCCACGCCATCTTCTTGGCCAACCATAAGCCTCCCAAAATTAATACGACCGCTGCTGCGATGATAATCCACGTTTTTTTATTATTCTTTGTTGCCATAATTTTTTGATTCATAGAAAGTCGCTTAGCGCCTACCTACCATTTTATGTTTTAAACCTATTATTTATTACCTATTACTTTTTACCTAATACCTATTTACTTATTACTTTTTACTTATTCCCACCCACTACTTGTTACCTAATACTTAATACCTATTACCTAAAAAGTTAAACTCTTTCCTTGATAATAATCCAAAATCTTCGTCCGAAACACATAATCATATTTCGCCTGTATCAATCCCAATCGCGCTTTATCCAAATTCGTCTTCTGCAAATTATAACTCACAAAATCAATCGTCCCCGCATTAAAGCGACTCTCCGAAGCCCGAAAGGATTCCTCCAACGCCGACACCTGCACCGTCCCCGCCTCATATTTCTTCGCCGAATTCAACATATTCACATAGGCCTGCTCAATATTTTGACGCAAAGTCAAACGCGCCTGTTCCGCCGCTATCTCCGCATTCTGACGCTGTAAATTCGCCTGCGAAATCCGCGTCTTATTCAAATACTTCGTGAAAATCGGAATACTCAAATTCATCGAAATGACTTTGTTCTGCGTATTGTTCAACTGATCAAAATAGTCCACCGTTCCACTTTCCACCACATTCGCCTGCGTCGTCGTAATCGGATAATTTTGCCCCGAAATAGCCACATTGCCCAAATTAACCGTCTTCGTACCCAAAATTTCATACGACTTTAAGGCGTTCGATTGATTCGCCGACCAGCTCCCATTGACACTCAAACTCGGCAAACGAAATGCCTTCGCCACCTCCACACTCCTCGCCGCACTTTGCACACGAAAGTCAGCCGCACGTACCACGGGTTGCGCCGCAACCGCCTTCGCATATATATCTGAAATGCCTGTCTCATAGGCCTTCGAGCTCGGTACCGGCACTTGTATACGTTCTAAATCAAACACACTCATGTTCGAATCATTCAATAATTGAACCAAGGTCAACCGATTCAAATCCAAGGTGCTTTGGAAAGACACCACATTCGATTCCTCATTCGCCAATTGCGCCTTCAAATCCAATAAACTCGAATTCGCCAAAGTCCCCGCCCGAACTAATTTCTCCGTCCGATCAATCTGCAATTTGGTGATTTGGGTTTGGTTTTTCGCAATGGTCAATTGATCCTCCGAATTCAAAATCGTTACATATGACAACACCACCTGCAAAGAAATATTATCTCGAATGGACAACAAATCCTCCCGCGAAGCCTTTAAACTAAAATCAGTTTGAGCAATACTATTCTTCAATTGGCCCCCATTAAATACCAAAACGCTAGCATTCAAGCCCACGTTATTATAATTAATGTTCCGGGAATCATAGCCGTTCGTATAGGGGTTAATCGACCGACCAAAACTCGCCGCCTGATTAATGTTGCCGTTCATAGACGGCAATTGGTTATATTTTGCCTGCTGATAAGAAAGCTCCGCATTCTTCAAGTTCAGCTCGTAGGATTTTACATTCAAATTATGCTGCAAAGCCGTTTCCACGGCTTGTGATAATGTCAAGGTCGGCACACGTCCGTTGCCCTGAATCGCTGTCGTTTGGCTAAAAGCCATCATGGTCAAAGACGACAAAAGCGCCGTGAACATGGTTTTTGGTATGCGTTGTGTTAATGCCATCATTCCTCAATATAATTTGCGTGCAAGTTTACGGATTTTCAACGGGCTACCGGGTGATTTTTGGATAAACGGCAAGCAATAAGGATAAAACCCTCATTTAACGCAGCACCGAAAACCGGCGTTTCGCCTCTAGCCGCGAAAATGCATTGAAATGCCACCATTCATACAGAATCGGCATAAAACCCCCGTGGACCATGGCCTGCCGTAAAATGAGGCGGTTTTGATAAAATTTTGGGGCTAATTTCCCAGAGGCCAACAATTCCTTCTCCCGCGAAGGATAAGCCATTTCACCAAAAAAATCAAAAGGCGTGCCCATTTCCAAAGGCCGCCCCTTTTCGTCCGCCACCGTCAAATCCACGGCACTTCCATAATTATGAATGGAATGTTCGGCAGGATCAGCGACATAATTACTCCGCACTTTTGGCGGATACTGAGGCAAAGCATTCCATAGGTCCCATTGTTTCGACAGCGGGCGTGTGGCGTCATAAATCAGAAAATGATACCCGGGGTGGCTGGCCGACAAATACGCCTGCGCTTTCTTCAAGCGCGCGACCACCTCTTTTTGTAAATAGGCTTTTTGCAGACATCCATATACGTTTTTGTGCATGAAATTATCGGTGGTGGCGTATTTCAGTTCGACGAGAATGCCAGGAATTGCTTGTTGGACTTCAACGAGTCCCTGTTCCGCCATCGTTTTTTCATACACACAGGTAGATTCAGAAAAGACAGAGAGGAAAAAAACAAGGAAGAGCAGAAGCATGTTTCAAAAAGAATTTCCCTAATTTAGCCAAAATTTATTTCTCTAAAAGGCTATGGCATTAAATTGGATTTGGTTTTTGTTTTTTGGGGTGGCTTTCGTGGTGGCGTGTATCCAATTTGTCTTTTTCGGTAATGCCGATATCTTTAAAATCTTGGTCGACGGCATGTTCGATTCCGCCGAAATGGCCGTGATGAAAATCGCACTACCGCTCGCGGGAGTCATGACTTTTTTTATGGGCATTTTACAAATCGGCGAAAAAGCCGGCGCCATTCACTTTTTAGCCCGCCGCATTCGTCCTTTTTTCACCCACCTTTTCCCTGAAATTCCTCAAGACCATCCGGTGCATGGCCAAATGATCATGAACTTTTCGGCAAATTTACTTGGCCTGGATAATGCCGCCACGCCTTTTGGTTTGAAAGCCATGCAAGGACTCCAGGAATTAAATCCGAGTAAAGATACCGCCTCGAATGCCCAAATCATGTTTTTGGTGTTACATAGCGCCGGCCCGGTGTTGATTCCCTTGAGCATTATGGCCCAGCGGGCCATTTACGGTGCCCAGGATGCCTCTGATGTATTTATTCCTTGCCTCATGGCCACCTATGCGACCACGATGACGGGGCTCATTTGGGTTTCCATCAAACAAAAAATTCGGCTATTCGAACCCGTTCTTTTTGCCTGGATTTCTGGCTTAACATTACTTTTGGGTGGAATTTTATGGTATTTCAGTAGCCTACCAAAGGAGCAAATCGAGCTTCAGTCCAAGGTTTTGAGTAATGGCCTTTTGTTCAGCTTGATTCTGTCTTTTATCGTGGCAGCCTTTTGGAAAAAGATTGATATTTTTTCCACCTTCGTCGAGGGTGCCAAAGGCGGTTTCGAGACTTCTGTTCGGATCATTCCCTATTTAGTGGGAATGTTGGTCGCCATTTCATGCCTACGCAATTCCGGCGTGCTTGGTTTTATTGTGGATGGCATGAAATATGTGGTGGATTTGGCGGGCATTGATAATCGATTTACGGATGCGATGCCTACGGCACTATTGCATCCGATCAGTGGGAGCGGGTCGCGCGCCATGATGATCGA
>CAIVPF010000111.1 GCA_903907745.1 uncultured Cytophagaceae bacterium
AATGCACGGTAACGGCTTGGGAAAATAGGGAATTCATGTTGGAATTTATGCGGAGCGGAGTTCACCTCAAAGCGATGAAGGCATTTCCAAAAATTGCGACTGGTCGGACCTATGGTTTTGAATCGGAAGTAATCCCAACCTGGGAGGAGGCATTTTCAGTTTTAATGGAAAAAGGCAAGGATTATTCAGCTAAGCCTTCAGTATAGTTTTTGAAATTCGTCAAAATCATTTGCCAGCCCATTTGTTGCATCTCTTCAGGGTTTTCTTTTTCTGGCTCAAATGCCTCCCGAACCAAAGTCCCATTTGGTGAGTTTTCAAAATAAACAAACATGTGACGACCATCACCTAAGACAATATCGATTTGTTTTTCGAGAATGATTTGTTGGTATTTCCCCCAAAAATCGAATTCTATGGAACCATCTTTTGCGGCCATACAATAGTGAAATTCTCCGTCGATTCGTAGGTCATTTGTCGCGGAAGGGCAATGCCATTCGGGACTAGCAAAATTCCATTTTTGGACATGTTCGGCTTTAGTCCATGCCGACCAAACGGTTTGTAAGGAAGCTTGAACGTGGGTCTCTATGGAAATACAATGCATAAGAAAAGTTGTAGGCTACAAAGAAAAGATTTTTTTATTCACCACCTTTTTTTTGAACCAAATGACTTTCGGATTGCCCTGTTTTTTCAGAAATAAACTGAACCCAATATGGACCCTCTGCCAAAATAGAGGTGTCCCAAATCCCTTCCATGCTATGCAAAGATATCTGCCGAATCTTTCCGTGAAAATCGATTAGTCGAACGTGTTGGGCATTAGGACTTCTGAAATTCAATTGCTCATGAAAGGGATTGGGAAAAACCTGGGAAGTTTTAGGGGCTTCTTGGGTGGACAAAGGAACCTCTTCGATGATTTCATCCACTTGGATCGAATTAATTTGAAGTATCCCGATAGCAGAACCGATGTCAAGACTTAGTCGGGCATTCGAATCATAGGGCTCATTCATGGTGAACAAAAAACTAAATTCTTTTTCTGTGGCTTCGATGACCATGCCGTTATAAGCGCTATAGGCATTATAAGGATTGGACGAACGACCCATATAGGCGGTGATGGCTAAGGATTTATCCGCTTGCGCTTTGATTTTAACCGCATATCGTTTTTTATAAGTCAAAGGAAATCCGGACCGACTTAATTGGATATGCCAGGTCGTGCCAGTAACGCTTGTCATGTTGACTTTGAATCCATTTCCCGCCCCAACTAAATTACCTAAAGCCCCTGAATTCAGGTTTAAGCTCCAGCCACCCGTTCCTTGCATGTCATATAAATTTTTGGTGGGCAAAGTCCTCACTGCGGGCATCGGATTTTTCAGTAATGCATCCACCAAGGGCAGTTTAAAGGCACCCGTTTGTGGATTATAAATCCCAAATCCGGCGGAATATTCCCAGTAGGCCCAACTTAACCCTTGCGACTCAAACCATCGCGCTAAAAATGTTGTCCACCTCGCCCGACTTTCCATATCCGCCAATTCATAGGAGCCAAATTCTCCCACATGCAAAGGCATTTTTCTCTGTTTCGCCCATTGGATCGCATAATCAAATTCAGATACTACTTGGTTTCGTTCCCAAGACAAATCTTCCCATTTCGTACCGATGTATTTATCTTTTAGACCCGCCCAATCGGCGCCTTGGTGTGTGAAATTAAAGGGATTGTAATAGTGAATACTGAGGATCAAATTAGGGTCATTCGGTGGGTTTAAATCTTTGACGCCCCCTAATCCGCCATAGGATGCGGTGCCCAACAAAACCTTCCGACCTGGATTCGTTTTTCGAATTTCCGCCAAGGCATCTGCAAAATAAACATTCCACAATTCCGGACTTAATGCATCATGTGGTTCGTTTAAAACTTCAAACAAAAGCCGATCATTATAGCCCTTAAAATACGCGGCAATCTGCGCCCATTGTTTCAAGAAGCGAGGTTTCGCGGCGGCAGGATTCGTAAACATCTCCTCATGGTGATGCATGTTGATGATAACATATAAATTCTTACTGACGGCCAGATCCACCACGGATTTAATGCGGGCCAAAAACACAGGATTGATGGTATAGGGGTCAGTTAAGAGGGTTCTTTCGGGGACGTCCCAACGAATAGGCACCCGAATATGATTAAATCCCAAGGCCGCAATTTGAGAAATATACTCTTCTTTAAATGGATTTCCCCAGGCTGTTTCGGAGGGCGCCTCGAACATATTCCCTAAATTAATCCCCCGCCCCAGGTTCTGCCCGTACACATGCGGGCTCATCCAAAGAACTAAAAATAAGAAAGCTAAGATTTTTATTCGTAGGTCACCGTGGGCCATGCTATCATTTTTTGCGTTCGAAATTAGTCATTTTGCGTACATTTATTTTCGAAGACATAGATCAATTTGGTTTAAAAATAAATATAATCGACTTATTTATAATTCACAAACGGCTCCCATCCTTATAAAATCTCGACACGAATATGCTTGGATTTCAAACAATCCCCGAAAGCTTATTATCTTTACACACTCGTGGTAAATCATCGCCCTGAAAAATACTAGGAATGGAGTGGATTAGAAAAGGAAATATTTTTAATGATTGTCACGCACAAGTCCCCGTAGTGGATACGAATCACGATGGATTTTGGCGTATCTATTATTCCAAACGAGAAAATCGCGGACCGAGTTTACCCTATTACCTCGACGTAGAAGCCGGAAATCCACATAAAATTTTAAGACATTCTTCCGGGCCCATTCTAAGTCCTGGACAAAAAGGCATGTTTGATTGGGCCGGTGTGATGCCCACGGAAATCATTCAAGTGGGGGATTTGAAGTACTTGTATTACATCGGTTGGGCCAACCGGATCGATGTCCCTTATCACAATAACCTAGGTCTCGCCATCAGTCATGATCAAGGCCAAACCTGGCAAAAATACTCGGACGGACCCGTTTTTGCTACTTCCGCGAAGGAACCAGGCTATGTGGGAACCATCTCCATCATCAAAAAAGACGCACTTTATTTTGGGTATTATCTTTCATGCCGGCAATGGCGCGAACACGAAGGCCGCATGGAACCCATGTATGATATTAAGATAGCGACATCTGAAAATCTCATCGACTGGACGCCTTTGAATCAATCCGCCGTTTTGTTGGAAAACAAAGAAGGAGGTATCTCAAAAGCCTCCGTGTTACAAATAGGCGAGGAATTTTTCCTTTGGTTCGCGGTTCGCAATGCCGTGGATTACCGGGATAATCCAGCGAATAGTTATCGTATTAAATGTGCGAAAAGCCCCGATTTACTACACTGGAAACGGACGGATGATCTAGGTTTGGACATTGACCTACAAAGTACCTGGGAAAATTCCATGGTGGAATACCCGCATGTGATCGCCTATCAAAACCAAATGTATATGTTTTATAATGGCAATGGTTTTGGAGAAACTGGATTTGGATATGCGATCTTATCTTGACCAACATACATTTGAGGCCTTGGATGCGGATCTCTATGGGAATCCTCTATTGGCCCTAAGGCCGAAAGTCAGCGTATGTATCATCAGCTACCAGCACGAAGCCTATATCGCGACTTGTTTGGATAGTATTCTTTCACAGCAAGTTAATTTTGAATTCGAAATCATTCTCGGGGAAGATCATTCTTCCGATAAAACCCCGCAAATCATCCAGCAATATGCCGATGCGCATCCGCAGCTCATCAAGGCTTTTGTCAGACCTCGTAACGTGACTGCGAAACGCAATTTTCTACATTGTTTTCTGCAAGCACGGGGGGAATATATCATTTATATTGAAGGCGATGATTATTGGACGGATGTTCAAAAATTACAAAAACAAGTCGATTTTTTAGACCAACATCCCGACGCTTCCGCCTGTTTCCACAATGCCGAAATCGTCTTTGAAGATGGAAGCGGCCGAAAAAACCAACTGATCAATGGCCCCAATCAGGCTATTTGGACCCATACCCAAGATTTTTTTAAAGAAAAAGAAACCTGGTTTATGGCCACTGCCAGCGTCATGATGCGGCGGAAATGGGTAAATCCTTTGCCCGAATGGTTCATGGATTGCAAAAGTGGCGACATCCCTATGTATGTGATTTTGTCGGAAAAAGGCTCGATTGGTTATTTGCCTGATGTCATGTCCGTCTATCGGAAAAATTTAGGGGGACAAAGTTTCACCGACAGCACCCAGTCAAAGGATTTTTTACAGAATCGAATTTTCATGTATGCCACCTTGAATGCCTATACGAATCGGGCCTTTGAACATTTGATTCATCCGATTTTGTCGGATTACCATGAATTATTGATTCATTGTCGGGAATTTCAAGGAAATTTCTTTCCACAATTAATCCACTTTTATTGGGCTTATCGCTTGCGTCCTTCGCAAAGTTTTAAAATGTTGTTGAAGAGAAACCTAATTTCTGAGCGGACTCTTTCCAGGTATGGAAAGCTGCGAACTAAATTAAACCAATGGGCAAAGCGATGAAAATAAAAGGACTATTTTTTCTGCTGGCCCTCGGCCTTTCCTCTTGTCAGCGTGGAATTGCGCCAGGGACCTTAGAATTCCCAAAGGAACTCGTTCAGTTTAAAGCCATTTCCGAGAAGCCTGTTTTTACCGGTACGGGCCAAGAAACCTGGGATAAACAGATTCGTGAACGTGGTTTTATTTTGAAAGAAGGGAAACAATATCATCTTTGGTTTACGGGTTATTCCCCCGCTTCTCCCTTGAAATTGCTAGGTTATGCTACCTCGAAGGATGGTTTAGCTTGGCAACGAACATCCTCGCAAAGCATTCATCCCGGCCAGTGGGTCGAAGACGTTTGTGTCCTTAGATGGAAGGGCAACTATTATATGTTTGCTGAAGGGGAAGGCGACATCGCCCACATGCTGATTTCCAAAGACCGAGTTCACTGGGAAGAACAGGGGAATTTAGACATTCGAATGCGGGATGGTAGCCCGATCAAGCCGGGGCCTTATGGCACGCCGACGGTATTTCGCGCCAAAGGGCTTTGGCATTTATTTTATGAGCGAGATGACCGAGGGATATGGTTGGCCACCTCCACCGATCTAAAAACCTGGACAAATGTCCAAGACGAGCCGATCATTTCCATGGGGCCAGATGCCTATGATGCATTTGCAGTCGCCATGAATCAGGTGATCTATTACAAAGGGCTTTATTATGGATTTTATCATGCCTCGGCTTTTAAGGATTGGCATGAATGGTCCACGAACATAGCCGTGTCTGCCGATTTAATCCATTGGAAAAAATATGATCAAAACCCTATTTTAGGGCTTAATCAATCGAGCGGTATGGTGTTAAAAAATGGTCGAGGATTTCGTTTATATACGATGCACCGGAAGGTCATGGTCTATGAGTCTGTCCCTAATTGAGCGATGAGGATGAAAAATTTTACACTTGTCATGTCGATTGCATTCTTCGGATTTCAGTGGAATCTTTTTGCCCAAAAAACGGAATTAACAACTAAAATCTTTAAGACAAAAAACCTGATCGCCCTCTGGGATTTTAAAGAAGCAACAGGCCAAGCTAGAAAATCTATCTTTGGCGATTTTGAATTACTAGAAACGAATGGGGCCGTAACCCGAATCGATGAGGGACCTTTAAGTGGATATTCTGCTCGATTTGGAGATGGGGCCTATCTTTCGTTGGCCAATGAAAAAACAGGCGCACTAAATATTTTTGGGCCGAAGCAAGGCGTCACCGTCATGGCCTGGGTGAAATGGACGGGCGAGCAAACGGGTTTTGTGGGGGGCATGTGGAATGAATACCAAGACGGCGGCAAAAGGCAATATGGCTTGTTTATTTCCTTGCCTCATTACAATGGGAAAAATCAAGTATGTGGCCATATCTCTAGGAATGGGAAACCCACACAGCCTTTTCCCTATTCGATCGACTATTCCGCCAGTGCCCAGGAAGTCCCAGCGAATACTTGGACCCTTGTCGCATTTACGTATGATGGGACCTACATTCGTTCCTATGTGAATGGGAAATTTAAGGCTCGAGAAAAGGAATTAATTTTGAATACACAGGGTTTCGAGGGCTATCCAAATGGCCTGATTCAATCAAAAAATCCGTATTATTATCCTATGGGAATGGGCAACAATGGATCTGATTTCACCGTAGGGGCCGTACTTTTAAAAAAGGGGATGGGGAATTTTTTCAAAGGGCAATTGGGTGGTTTGGCAGTTTTTAATCGGGCTCTGAAAGAGTCTGAAATGTATAGAATTTTGAAAAATAGTTTAAACGTATTTTAACATGAAAGTATTTTACATCATCGCTGGCTTAGGCTTTTTATTTCTCATGGTCCAATCGTACAAACTGATGAGCAATAGTTTAAAAACAGAAAACCAAAAATACAGGCTGGTACTCAAAGAGGATCAATTTGAAATCAGGTTTTATCCTGCCGCCACATTCGCTAAAATTTATAGTGATGGGACCGATTATAAGTCGGTGGCGAGTAGCGGTTTCAGGAAATTAGCCGGGTATATTTTTGGAGGAAATGACCAGGGCAAAAGTATTTCTATGACGGCTCCTGTACGGATGGAAATGAGCGAAAAAGGGTCAACGATGAGTTTTGTGATGCCAGAAAAATACAAAGAATCTGATTTGCCTAAACCCAAAGACGCCAGCGTACATATCGAGAAATCAAGTCCACAATATGTGGCCGTGATAAGTTTTGGTGGTTATGCGGATGATGAAAAGATTAAAGAACATCGGGATGAGTTATTGAAACTAATTCAAAAAAAAGGCATTCAAGTCGCCGGAGAGTATACTTTTTTAGGCTATAATGCGCCATTCCAATTTTGGAGTCGGAAAAATGAAGTAGTCATTCCGATTGTTTGGAAAGAGTAATTCACCGGCTCTTATTTGGAAGATTCTAGCGGGTTCCATCCGAAACCCTCTTCGCTTATATAATAAATTTAATTTTTAATGGATTTTATCCGTTATTTGGCGCATGAATAAAAATTTACACGCGGAGTCTACTCGTAAAAGTAGGTCCAAATTCCTTTCCCCGAAAACCTCGATGCTTGCCGGGTCTTTTTATTTACTCACCTTTATTTCCATTCCGACGCTCAGTTTATACGCCCCACTTCGCGAAGCGGATTTTATGCAATACACGGGTTCTGTGGATGGCATAGTTTTGGGGGCGGTGTTGGAGATGTTCATGGCGCTTGCCTGTATTGCCACGGCTGTGGTGTTTTATCCCGTTTTGAAAAAACAAAACCAAAAGTTAGCGCTGGGTTTTGTTGCTTCTCGCATTTTGGAGGCGTCCTTGATTTTTGTTGGTGTGGGCAGTCTATTGACCGCTCTGAGCTTGCATAAGGAAGGCGTCGGTTCGTCGGCAGGCCTTTTGGTGCATACCTTGGTGCTTATGTATGATCGTTTATTTTTAATTGGCCAAAGCTTTATGCCTGCGATCAATGGACTCTTGCTCGGGACATTGCTTTTTCAAACGCGCTTGGTCCCTCGTTGGCTACCCATCCTAGGTATTTTCGGGGCATTTATTTTGACGATTGGCGACGGGGCGGTGGTCTTTGGTTTAATCGGCCAGCATGCGTCCACGACTGCCTTATTTGCCGTTCCGATTGCCCTTTGGGAATTTTCCTTAGGCCTTTATTTGCTTGGGAATGGCATGTACCGTTACCTAAAAAAGCCCTCTGAGAATTAATTTGTCTATTGTTTCATTGGGATTTAATCGACTAAATACTCGGCAAATTTCTTAGTTTTGTAAAAAAAACAAAGACATGAAAAAACGAATACTAATGCTCATGATGGTTTTGGGAGCGAATTTCGCGCAGGCACAAACCAGCAAAGAAACAATGCTTAAAGATTGGGAACGCGCAAAAGCCTATACCAAAGAATACTTGGACGCCATGCCCGAAAGTGGCTATGCCTTGAAACCTACGAAAGAGATGCGTTCTTTTTCTGGCCAAATGTTGCACCTCAGTGATGCCATCTATGGTTTTATAGGAACGGCCACCGACGTAAAACCGACGGCGAGTGGTTTGGAAAAAAGTAATGATACCGCGAAAGCTAGCGTGACAGAAAAGGTAGTTGCTGCCTATGATTTTGCGATTGCGGCGATCAAAAATTCGTCGGAAGAAAAATGGAATGAGCCGATTAAATTGTTCGGCCGTTTCGATGCGACTCGCTTGCAAGCGATCCATAAATGTTTCGAACATCAAACGCATCACCGCGGACAAACGACGGTTTACATCCGTTTAGCTGGTGGAACGCCTCCTGCAGAAAAGTTATTTTAATTCGAATTTTTACGTTAGATAATTCCTATTAATCTACATAGGTACCATGGAATATTAATCCATGGTACTATTTCCGTTTGTAAAAACTAATTTTGGCGATGTCGCCAGGGTAGTCTCGGATTTCAGAAATGGTCATAAAACCTGGTGTGTTGTAAGAAAAACTAATGGCTTCCCCTTGATGTTCATTTCCGGCATAGGGGGCGTCTTGGGGTTTTTTGGCTAATGCTTGAAGGACGCTTTCTGTTTTATCGCGTTTCCAATACCAAATTTGGCTTTTGTTGCGCAATAAGATGTCCATTCCATCCGCCGAAATGGCACCGGAGGTAAGAAAATCTAATCCTAATTGGGCTAATGGTTTAAGGGCAGAGGTGGTGGTGGATGATTGGGGATAGGGAATTTGATAAAGAAAACTTTTCGAATTTTCTTTGGTAAGAATATAAAGGTCCTTTGTTAAAGGATCTAGTAAAATCGTTTCGGCATTGGTAGCTCCTCTAGAATAGGTAAATTTTATTTTATCGAATTCCTTGACATGAATTTCTGTGGAGGCACTGAACAAATTTATGCTTGGTTCTGGAAATCGGTATACGGTTGCATTGGCATTTTTTGCATTGTTGTCGCCAATATCCGCGACATAGATATACGTTAAGGCGGGGTCTGGACCGGGTCCGTAGGTCATATCTTCCCAATCGGCCGGGGATGCTCCATCTAAATAAATTTTGCCAAAATCCTCGCCATTTTTATTGCTAATAATAATGAAATTTTTCCCCGGTTTATCTTCATGAAGATAAATGATTCCTTTATAGGAAATACTTTCAGCCATTCCAGAGATTTCATCATAATCTTGTTTGACCATTTTGGTGGAGGAGGTCAGTTCAGCAAATAGGACTGTACGATCTAGGAGAGAAAGATCAAACACATACGTTGGAATAATAGCAGGAACAAGGGGCGTTATGACGCTATCTTTTTTAGCAGGCTCCATGGGAGCTTGAACACCACATGAAACGCATAGCCAAAGAAAATGTAGAAGTAAGAAAAAGATAGCCTTCATAAATGAAATAAAAAGGGCAGAATGTTCTGCCCTTTTGTAAATATAATTCAAATGAAATTAATAGGTGTGTTGATTTCCTGAACCGTCGGTTGGGAAAGCACCTAAATCTTTATTTGGAGGTGTAATTGTTGCACCAAAAATACCACCAACAGGTACCTTATTTTGAGGGAATCCATATTCCACTAATTTTGGCGCCGAAGGCTTTTTAGGCATCGCATTATTTCCAGTACCTGCTGCATAAACGCCGGCACCGATGGCAGGGGAACCTGCTGTCAAATGGAAATCTGCACCTGCTGGAATATCATAAACGCGATATAATCTTCCAGCGCTATTTGCTGCTACGTTATAATTTTTAAACAACGGATCATATTTTAAAGAATCGTTCGGATTATTTGTACCTGGATTGGTTCCATTCGCAGCAATTTTTCCATTAACAAATCCATTTAAATCAGTAGGTTGTTTAATGGTAAATTGGTTAGCCTCAATAAACACCATAAATTGTTCTGATCCGCCCATTGGTTTTCCGCGACCGATACATGTTAAGTTATTACCATAAGAGGTATTTAACGTATCACTCGGCTTTCCTTTTTCAGAAGCAAACGAAATCCGTAAACCAGCTTTGCTATTTACGACAATGTTATTGTAAATAAATCCACCTGCATTTGTTTCTGTATTGATGGATCCATTACGTGTTGCTTTGGTTTGTCTAAATCCATTTTGAACGACTGTATTATTGAAAATATTCACCATACACGTTTTGCCGATATCTCCGGAAGTTTTTAATCCATTTGTCGCGACACCAAAACTAAGGTTATAGGCTAAATCGCCATAGCAATCATTTTTTAGGTTGATTCCTTCGCCACCGGTTGCTCCAATTTTCGAAAATGTATTTCGCATAATGCTCACATAAATATTTTGGCATTTTCCGATGCAATCATCCTTGCTACCATAAAACCAGCTATCTTCTACAATCAAACTTCCCTTAGCATTATCTAAACTATTCATGTAAACTCCGAACATCGGATCACCTGCTTTTGCTCCATAATCGGGT
>CAIVPF010000112.1 GCA_903907745.1 uncultured Cytophagaceae bacterium
CAAAGAAAACGACGCGCTTTTAGGACAGGGAAAGGTGGATTTCCAACGGGTCATGAAATGCATCGATGAAATCGCATATTCCGGTGCTATTCAAATCGAAGGGGCCGTTCCTCCAGGAAAAACGATGCTGGAAAGCTATGTCAAGAACAATCGATTCCTCAGGGATTTAATCGCCTAAACAAAGATTGAAAAGCTATTTTCAAATGCTATCTTTTGAGAATTTCTTACCATATAATTAGAATGCTTACCCTACACCAGAAGCTTATATGAAAATCATTAGCATCATTTTACTGTTTTTGTTTCCTTATCTTTTTATCAATGACGGGACAACTTTGTATGTCCCAGAAGGATTTGAAGTAGAACTTTGGGCGGAATCGCCGATGTTGTATAATCCGACCAACATGGATGTGGATGCCCGCGGCCGTATTTGGGTCACCGAAGCCGTGGAATATCGGGATTTTAATAATAAACCCGCCGATCGGTTCAACTTTAAAGACAAGGGAGATCGGGTCGTGATTTTAGAGGATACCGACCACGATGGTAAAGCGGATAAGTCCACCGTCTTTGTCCAGGATATGGATTTAAAAGCCCCATTGGGCATCGCGGTCATTGGGAACAAAATTTTTGTGAGTGCCTCTCCTCATGTGATCGTTTACACAGATGAAAATCAGGATGACAAACCCGACAAAAAAGAAGTCTTTTTAACCGGATTTGGAGGATTTGATCATGATCATTCTTTGCACTCTTTTTTAGCCACGCCCTATGGAAAATTCATATTTAACACGGGCAACGCGGGTCCGCATCTAGTGCAGGATAAATCCGGCTGGACCCTGCGCTCAGGTAGTCTCTATGCAGGGGGAACTCCTTACATAAAAGGCAATGCGGGAAATCAAAAAAGCGATGATGGCCGCGTGTGGGTGGGGGGCTTGGCCTTGGAGATTGCGCCGGATGCAAGCCAATTAAAAGTCATGGCGCATAATTTTAGAAATAGCTATGAAGTGGCGATGGATTCCTATGGCAATATGTGGCAAAATGACAATGATGACCAGGTGATTGCCTGTCGAACTTCTTGGCTCATGGAAGGAAGTAATGCGGGATATTTTTCCAAAGACGGTACGCGATATTGGCAGGGGGATCGAAGATTAGACCAAGATATTTTTACGGCGCACTGGCATCAAGAGGATCCGGGTGTGTTGAAAGTGGGCGATAAAACAGGCGCCGGTTCTCCCACTGGGGTGACCGTTTACGAGGGAGATGCATTTGGGGAAAAATATAGGGGGATGCTTTTGAGTTGTGAGGCGGGAAGAAATTTGATTTTTGCGTATCAAACGAGTCCAAAAGGAGCTGGTTTTGCGATGAAAAGATTTGATCTTTTAAGTTCTTTCCCGGTTTCGGATGAGTACTATATTTGGAATGATAATTTCGAAGCCGATAAAAGAAAATGGTTTAGACCGAGCGATGCGGTCACAGGTACCGATGGAACCATATATGTGGCGGATTGGTATGATGCGGTGGTGGGTGGCCATGCCATGAATGATAAAAAAGGATATGGTCGAATTTATCGGATTAGGCCCAAAGGCAAAAATCCCCAAGCGCCGACCTTGGATTTCTCGACGACCAAAGGGCTCCTTGACGTATTAAAATCACCCGCCATTAATGTAAGAGCTGTTGCCTTTGAAAAATTAAAGAACTCAGGTGAAAAGATAATCCCGGACCTCGAGCCTCTGCTTTCACACCCAAATCCCTACATTCAGGCGAGGGCTATCTGGTTATTAGCGGCTTTGGGCCCCAAAGGGCTCGAAAAAGTCGAACGTATTTTAATCGAACACATCAAAAAAACGGCAAAGAAATCAGAAAACCCTTCTGAAATGACGGTAACAGCTTACCGTGCTTTGCGTAAGTCGGGCAAAAATCTGCAAGCGATCAATCATCGGCTTTTGAAATATCCATTGCATGCCGCTTTAGTGAGGGAAATAGCGATAGGACTCAGGGACCTGAATTACAAAGACAGTCAGGTGGATTTAGTACAAATAGCCTCTAAATTTAGTGCCCAAGACCCTTATTTATTGACCGCCCTAGGAATCGGGGTGGATGAAAAAAGGGAATTATTTTATGCGGATTTTGCCAAATCATTGCCTGCAGATCCCCTAAAATATACGGCTGCTCAAAGTTCCATTTTGTGGGAATTACATCCGAATGCCAGTATTAAATGGATAAAGAAAAGAGCGCAATCGCCTTCGTTGACAGCTGGTCAACGAAAAGAAGCCATGACCACCATCGCATTTATGAATTCCCCGGAAGCGGCGCATGCGATGCTAGATTTAACTAAATCGAAATTGGCCGACGTGGCTCAACAAGCAGATTACTGGGTCAATTTCCGTAAAACGAATACATGGGAAAATGTCATTGCCTGGAAGGTGGAAGAGGAACAGCAATTAAGTCAGCAGCAAAAATGGATGATTCAATCCGAAAATTCATTAATTAATGATACCACATTAGTGCTTGAGAAAAAGCAGGAATTAGCTCAAAAGGTAGCCCTAGACACCTATGGAGCTAGATTACTGATGCTTGATGCCGCCAAAGGCAAGATTAAAACCAAGGTGAGGGAATTGATTGAACTTCATATATTCAATAATAAAGACATTTCGATTCGTAGTTTGGCGGCTGATTATTTTAAACGTCCAGGAGGAAAATCGCTATCAGTCGATTTGGCCATGAACATGCCGTCCGACCTCCAAAAAGGAAAAAATATTTTTGAAACGAATTGCATTTCATGCCACAAAATTGCCGGGAAAGGTGCTGATATCGGACCTGATTTATCGCTGATTAAAAAGAAATTTGATAAAAAAAATATGCTTGACGCGATTATAAACCCGTCGGCTAGTTTAGCTTTTGGGTATGAGCCCTGGATGATCAGCACGAATGCGGGCAGCTACTATGGATTTTTAATGGCTGATGCGAAACAAATTATCCTGAAAGATTTAACGGGGAAAAGGAATACGATCAAAGCTTCTGACGTGACGTCGCGGGTACAGCAAAAAAACAGTTTGATGCCGGAACCTAGCTCCATGGGATTAAAAGAAAAAGATTTATCTGATTTAACTGGGTATTTATTGAGCTTGTAAATTGGTATTTAACTAATAATGAAAAATTCGATTTGTTTGATTTATGAATAACTCAGCCCTTATGAACATAGCTAAATGCCTTTTGATTTTGCTTGCCTGTGGAATTTCCATCGGGAGCATGGCCCAAAAAAATATACACCCCAATGTCATTTTAATTATCACGGATGACCAAGGATTCGGTGACCTGGGAATTAACGGGAATTCGCTCATTAAGACCCCGGTCATCGACCGTTTTGCGAGGCAGAGTTTGCGATTTAATGATTTTCATGTTTCTCCCGTGTGTGCACCTACGCGTTCCAGTTTAATGACTGGTCGTTATTCCTTGCGAACAGGGATCCGCGATACCTATAATGGAGGGGCAACGATGGCTTCTACTGAAATTACAATCGCCGAAATTTTGAAGCAAGCAGGGTATCGAACAGGCTTGTTTGGGAAATGGCATTTGGGGGATAATTTTCCTAGTCGGCCGATGGACCAGGGATTTGATGAGACCTTAATGCACCTTGCTGGGGGGATGGGTCAGGTAGGTGATGTAACGACTTATTTTCAAAAAGATAGTAGTTATTTCAATCCGGTCCTTTGGAAAAATGGGAAAAAGGAGGCTTATAAGGGTTATTGTTCTGACATCTTCGCGTCGAATGCCATCCAGTTTATTGAAAAAAACAAAAGCAATCCATTTTTCTGTTACCTCTCCTTTAATGCGCCTCATACGCCACTGCAAGTGCCTGATGCCTATTATCAGATGTATAAAAATACGGATCCGTCCCTTGAATTTGAGAAGAAAAACCCCATGCATCTGAAGATGAGCGAACAGGACAAAGAGGATGCGCGCAAGGTCTATGGCATGGTCAGCAATATCGATGATAACATAGGTAAATTGCTCAAAAAAATCAGTGATTTGGGAATTGAAGAAAATACCATCATCATTTTTATGACGGATAATGGTCCGCAGCAATTACGTTTTACGGCGGGTATGCGAGATAAAAAAGGCACGGTTTATCATGGAGGAACTCGGGTTCCTTTCTTTTTGAAATATCCGGCTTTGACGAGGGAAAGTAGGGTTATTGAAACGATGGCGGCTCATTTTGATGTGCTGCCTACGCTTTCGGAATTGTGTCATGTAGATTTGCCAAAGGATCGTAAAATTGACGGGAAAAGTCTCGTGCCCTTGATGAAAGGCAAGAAGGTCGACTGGTCGGACCGCGCCTTGTTTAGTTATTGGACAAGAAAGTATCCTGAACTTTACAACAGTATGGCCATTCAGAAGGCAGCCTATAAATTAGTGGGGCAAACGAATTATAACGCTTCCATCGAAGATTTCGAATTGTACAACTTGAAAAATGATCCGGAGGAATTGCACAATATTGTCAAGGGGAATCAACAAATCGCCAAGAACCTGAAAACAGAATTAGATCGTACGTATCAGGAATTAATTCAATCTGAAAATTTGATCAAACATCCGGCGATTGTGATTGGATCGAAAAAGGAAAACCCATTGATTTTAAATCGGAATGATGCGGATGGGTCACGGGGATTATGGGATCAAGAAATAATTTTTGGAAAATGGAATGTCGATATGCGGAAAGGTCGGTATAATTTTAAGTTTAAATTCATTAAGCCGATCGCTGCGAATGGCGATATGTATTTGGAAACGAATACGATTATTAATCAAATGAAGAATGATAGGAAAACGGATTTGATTGAGATGAAAAATGTTTTGCTTCCTGCCTTACAGGGGGAATTGATTCCCTACTATTTGATCGAGGGGAAAATGATCTTGCCCTTTAGTGTTGAAATTGAAAGGATGGATTAAATAGGGTAGGGGGCGGATTTTTTTAAGGATGCGTCTTATCCATTGGAATCATAATTGCTCAAAAACGAATGTACCCGTTAATTTCAGTTTTTGCGAATATTCGATACCTTTAGTGAAATATAAACAAGCTATGATCCGATTATTCCTTTTATCCTGCACTACTTTATTTTTATTGGCTTGTAAGATGGAAGGGAAGGAGTTAGCAGTCATCAATACCCCTCTTTTAACTTTTACGGATCCGGAATTTTACCTGAGTCTTCCTAAGCAAAAATCTTTTTTTCAGAAAATTGATAAGCCGGGTCTAGGGGCCTCAGGTTCTGTCATTCAGGTCTTTCCAGAGCAAACATTTCAAAGCATGGATGGCTTTGGCTTTACCTTGACCGGAGGAAGTGCACAAGTCATGAATCGCTTGGAACCGGTAAAAAAGGCTGCTTTATTGCAAGAGCTGTTTGGTCCGAATGGTTTATCTGTCTTGCGCATTAGTGTAGGGGCCTCGGATTTAGATTCCAGTGTTTTTACCTACGAGGATGTGGAGGGGAAATTTAGTTTGGAGAAGTCGAAATCGGATTTGATACCTATACTCCAACAAATCATTGCCATCAATCCTACCCTCAAAATCATGGCATCCCCTTGGTCTCCACCGACCTGGATGAAGGATAATCTCGCTAGCAAAGGCGGTTCACTGATGGAAAAATACTATGATAGCTACGCGAATTATTTAGCCAACTACATTCAAGCGATGGCCAAAGAAGGCATTCCGATTTGGGCTATGACGCCTCAAAATGAGCCGCTGAATCCCGGGAATAATCCCAGCCTGTACATGACCTCGAAGATGCAGGCAAATTTCATCAAAACTTCCTTAGGGCCTACTTTTCTTAAACAAAATATACAAACCAAAATCATTGTCTATGACCATAATTGCGACCATCCCGAATATGCGATTGATCTATTAAATGATCCTGAGGTTCGAAAATATGTGAATGGATCTGCATTTCATTTGTACAGTGGCAATATTTCAGCGCTCAGTCAAGTGAAAGCCGCGCATCCAGATAAGGATGTATATTTTACGGAACAATGGACGGGATCAAAGGGAGATTTTACAGGGGATTTTATGTGGCATGTGAAAAATGTGATTTTGGGTGCGGTGAATAATCATGCCAAAACGGCCATAGAATGGAATTTGGCCTCTGATCCAAGCTTTGGTCCGCATACGCCCGGGGGATGTACGGAATGCTTAGGTGCCTTGACCATTCAAGGGCAAGAAATTACTCGAAATCAATCCTATTATATCGTGATGCAAGCAGCGCGATTTGTGCCAACGGGCTCCATAAGAATTGGTATTTCCGTACCTCAAGGCATACAAGCCGCCGCCTTTAAGCGCCCCGATGGAAAAATAGTGCTCCTGATTCAAAACGAGGGAGCCAAAAAGGATTTGAGCCTGCAAAACCTCAACTTTGAAATTCCGGCTGAATCTGTTTTGAGTATGATTCTTTGATCAGATGGAAAAATATAAAAATAAAATACCATGAAGCCCAAATATCTTGTATCCTTCGCACTCATTTTTTGTATGTTGGCAGCTTTTGAATCCTATTCCATAAAGCCTCAGCCTATGAATCCCATTGTCAAAACCCAAAGCGGTTTGGTTAAGGGCGTCCTGAATGCAAGCAAAAGCGTTCTTTCTTTTAAGGGTATTCCTTTTGCTGCGCCGCCGGTGGGAGATCTTCGTTGGCGCGCACCCCAAGCGCCGCTTCTTTGGAAAGGCATCCGACAAGCTGATCGCTTCGGAGCTAGTGCTATTCAAATCAAACAGGGTTCGCGTAATCCTTGGACTCATGAATTTATGGTCCAAAATGAGATTAGTGAGGACTGTTTATTTTTAAATATTTGGACGCCTGGGCAAAGCAGCGGTAAAAAACGCGCTGTTCTGGTGTATATCCATGGCGGTGGTTTTGTGGAAGGTTCCGGCGGGGTGGATGTCTATGATGGGGAGGAATTATCCAAAAAAGGGATCGTGGTGGTGACGATTAATTACCGCTTAGGGGTATTTGGCTTTCTCGCGCATCCTGAACTGTCGGCGGAATCGCCCCATCAGGTGTCGGGAAATTATGGGATATTAGACCAATTGGCTGCTTTGCAATGGATTCGTCGGAATATCGCTTCTTTTGGCGGTGATCCTTCCCGGGTTACGATCGCCGGTCAAAGTGCCGGTGCTAGTTCGATCAATGCCTTGATTTTGGCGCCTCAAGCAGCCGGGCTTTTTCATGGAGCGATTACCGAAAGTGGGACTAAATTAATGAATGCTTCTCAAAACATCCCTTCTTTGGCAGATGCTGAAAAATTAGGCCTGAAATATGCGAAGGCCAAAGGTGCTTCGAGCCTCGCTGAACTGAGGGCTTTGTCGGCGGAAACCTTGATGAAGCCAGATACCTCAAAACCCCAAATACGATTTGGTCGGGTGATTGATGGCTATTATCAACTGACGGATATGCTTTCTGTATTTGCCCAAGGAAAACAAAATGATACGCCCTTTATGAATGGCTATAATGCGGATGAGATGATGTATTTGGGGGATAAAGGGCTGGAGTTCGTTGGGGTATATGGGGCCTATGACAAGACCTTAGAAAAAAAAGCGGGCCAACAGCAATCCCTCCTAAATGCCAATTTGTGGATGGAGCATCGGGCGAAAACCTCCAAAACGAATGCCTATGAGTATTTCTTCACACGGGGGATTCCGTGGCCTGAACATCCGGAATTTGGCGCATTTCATACGGGTGAGGTTCCATATGTGTTTCATAACCTCAAAATGATCAATAGGCCTTGGACTTCGTTGGATACGTTGGTGGCGGAGCAGATGTCTTCCTATTGGGTGAATTTTGTGAATACGGGAAATCCGAATAGGAAGGGCTTACCTGCATGGTCTGCCTATCAGCCCCAAAACAAACAAGTCATGGAAATCGGTACTAAAACGGAGATGATTCCTATCACGGAGAATGCTACGCAATACGAATTTTTGAAGAGGCAATTGCTAAAGGTTAGATAGGCATGGTTCCCCCTAGCTTTGGCAATCCTTGCCGGTTTGCCAAAGCTACGTTTTTTAACGCTATATGGGAGAGGGCTAGACTTATAATCTAGGCCAGGTAATTGATAATCTATTCGTTTAACCTCTGTGGAAACTTTGGCAAACCTGTAAGGATTGCCAAAGATTAACAAGGTTTGCCAAAGGTTGACAAGGATTGCCAAAGATTAACATGGTTTGCCAAAGGTTGACATGGTTTGCCAAAGATTAACTTGGTTTGCTTATTGTTTCAAGTAAATATTTTGATTCTTTAAAATAAAAAAATCCACCCTGTTCAGGTGGATTTTGGGGATAACTTTGGCAAACCTATAAGGATTGCCAAAGGTTAACATGGATTACCAACGATTAACACGCCTTGCTAGTAAAAACAATGCGTAACTCTTTTTACTTCAATATTTCAACAAAACTCTTCGTATCATAACGCAGCCATTCCTTGACTTGCTTGCCATCTTTGATTTCATCTACCGAGTTAATGATCACCTTGGCCGATTTATCCCCGCGCGTCAGGGTAAACCAAGAATAGGCCAACACATAATGAAGCGTAGGTTTTCCCGGAATATCATAGGCCATATCTTTTATATCAACTATTTTATCCAATTTCATCGTTACACCTTTCGCCTTCATAGTCGTAAATATTGATACGTTTTGATCCAATGAAATGGTATCCGCATTGTCATAAAATATAGCATCTTCTGAATACGTCGATCGGTAGGTTGCCGAATCACCTTCGCTCAATGCATTCATGGATTTGATGCTCAAATCAATATTCTCTGACTTTCCTAGAATATATCCCATAGCACCCTCCGGCAATTTACTTTCTTGCTTCGTGCAAGACATCATTAAACCTGCCATCAAGCAAGCCATTAGAATTAAATTTTTCATGATTTTTTAATTTAAAATGACCGACCCAAAGAGCCGGCCAAATGAATAATTAGTTAAATGTGCCTATTTCATATTTCATTAATACCGATTGTTTGATTTCACGTATTTCACTAATTTTTTTAGTGAATTGTTCAGGTGTCAAATTCATGTATTTTTTGGCGCCATTGATGTAAATCTGACTTGAATCGAAATCTAATTTCGATAAATCTTTTAAAAAAGTTACTGCTGTAAATTGACTAATACAATCAGTTGATATAGGAGCTAAATGTTGCCATAATCCCCATTCTTGAATGTTGCCAGCTTTGATTCGATCCAACTGAATTGATTTCACTTTTTTCGCATAATCAATATAAGTATAGAAGTTACCAGGCGTTGGTTGAATCGCCTCTACTAAAATCACAGAATTCAAATCATGTGAGCTTCCAGTAAATTCTATGGACTTCGTTATATTGTTGCGAAAAACTGATTGAACTTTTTTTGTATCATCGATAAGCGTTGCCAAACTTGGATCTTGCTTGATTAATTCCGCACCCATTTCTTCTGGATATAGGGTGATGGTATTTAGGTCAGTGGACGTATTTAAAGATACATAATCGTAATCTACAGATTGAGATTGATATTGATTTAAAATCGTATATGCTCCCCATCCTGTGATAAGGCCAAGCGATTGACGCTTTTGATGAACTATTTTCCAACGCTTTTCAATGGCCATGGCCTCCTCAATGGTATGACCCGGTTTCAATTTGTGATAAGCAATGTTAATATACGTTGTTTTGGTTTGCGCGAAAGAAGATGCCGTGAACGCAAAAATCGCGATGAATAAAAGAATTAAATTTTTCATTTTAATTGGGATTTATATGATTTAAGTATTTGCCTATTTAGATTTATCTCTATAAAACTGAGTAACTGAATTGATTTTGCCTTTCAAGTTGAAGCCTAATAGCTCAACTATATCTTTGTTCCAAACCGTCCCATCTTTGGAAACACGTTTTTCCGTAGCGTATACCATAATTCCTGAAACAGGATCGGTATCTTTTAATTTAAACGGAAAGATAAAAGTCGGTTTCCATTCCAATGACTTGTAATTCGTGAACATAGATGGAATGTTTTCTTTGGTCAATTTGCTGATTGATCCATCAAAACCATTAATTGTTACCACATCTGCCAAAATAGCCGCGACTCCTTCCACGTCCATGGAATTATATGCTTTCACTAAATTTTCGACGGCAGCTACTTCCCCGCGGTTCGAAAATTGGAATGGGCTCCCATCTCCTTCTGATCCAGGCTTGTCTGCGATGTATTTTCCTCCAGATGTTTTACCAAATTCATTACTTGAAGGAATCGATGAGTATTGTACCATATTCTCGATTTTACCCGCCTTGTCGATGAAAAATAACTCAAATAAATTCAAGTTTTGTTTGGAGCCATTTTTGAAAACACGGTCTTCCGTCGATTGAACCATCACGATTTCTTTGCTCGAGCCTTCTACTTTGATGGGCACAATGGCCATGGGTTTGTTGCTCACCGACTTCAAAGTCCCTACCGCTTTCTTATGGCCTTCTCCACTTCTTTTTACATATTCATCTGACCAAAGTGCCACTTCTGCATCATGGTTAATAGCATTAAAAGCATCAACCGCCTTCAAAACTGTTTCGACACTTTTATCGGATCCTAATTCGAAGCTTTTTCCCTTGTCTTCTTGGACTAAAACTTTACCCGCCTTTTGTTGGGCATTGGTGATGAATGCAGCAGCAACGAATGCGCTCATTAGTATTAATTTTTTCATGAATTTTTGTTTGTTTATTTGACAAGCAAGAAATCCTAAATCATTCGCTTTCGGAATAAATTAGAGGTGGATTTTGTACCTATTTGCTTTTTTGGGAACAGATTGTCTTTTGAATTTTATCCAATTTTTTGTAAGCCGCGAAGAAGATTTCCAGTACAAATCTATCATTCTGAACTTTAGAATAAGGATTTTTTGCCTTAGACTTTTTTTGATTTGATGTAGGCGGAGGGGGTAATTTTTTGCCTTTGTTTAAAGGCGTCGATGAATTTTGAGCGAGATTGAAATCCGGCGGCTGTTGAAAGGGCTTCGATGGTATATATTTTTGCGTGTCCTTCGTTGATCAGTTGGATGGCATATGCAATTCGCTGGTCATTTTTCCATTCGCCAAAGGTTTTGTCTAGCTTACTATTAAAATAGGCAGAAAGATTTCGTTCGGGTATTTTTAGGTCAAAAGACATTTGGGATAGGGTAAAATCTTTTTTGATGAACGGGAGTTTTAAAAGGTATTGGGCAATTTGTTGGTCTATTTCAAAACTTTCATCGAATGATTTTACGGGTTTGGCGAAACTGGATTTGATTTTCTGGAGGGTGCTTGTTGGTTCAATATCCAGTGAATAGGAAATGTTACCGTAAAGAATTTTTGGAAAAAGAAAGAGGATGAAATTTTGGATAAAAAACCCACCGCCGCAGATTCTAAAGAAATGTTGTTCGCTGAATATCGATTGGGTGGAGGTGCCTAAGAAATAAATGGGTTTGACATATAGAGTGATCATGTGTCCCAAACTTGTCGCTGCGATGATGACCTGAAGGATGATTAAGGTAAAAAACCAGCGCTGGATGATGGGGTGGTTAGTCGGGATGATGCCGTACTTTTGTTTGATCATTTTTTTGTTCCAAAAAAAGTAAGCGATCGATAGGAAGGCGTAACATATGACGTGGAAGGAGCGCCAATAAAGTAATTGTTCAAAGGTGACCCAGTTGAAAGGCAGGCGATAGTCCTCCGTGAAATTGACGATTTCATGCGCCATTTTGGTCTTGATGTCGAGGGGCAAAAGCGTGAATGGTAATGTTGCTATCCCGACAAAAATCGCCGGAATGAGGTGAACGGTATCCATCAGTGAGAAGCCTTTTTTTTCGGATACGGTATGTTTAACGTAATAAAATAGGGTGGGCCCGAGCAGATAGGATAGGGGTAAAAAATGCACGAAGCAAATGCCTTCCCAAAATTTGATTTTGCTATAATGTAGCCCAAAATAGACCAGCACAACCAGATTGCAACACAGGAAAAAAAGCGCTAAAAAAATATTAGACCTGTTTAAGGAACTCAGGTAATACAAAAGGATGAACGAAGTAAAAATGCCAAATACCGGCGCAAGTATTTCCAAAAGATACTAATCTTATCGCGTACAAGTTAAACAATTTGCTTGGATTTTTTTCCGTCTAGCTTTGGCAATCCTTGCCGGTTTGCCAAAGCTAAGTTTTTTTTCGCTTCATGGGTGGAGGTCAGACTTATAATCTCGTCCAATAACTTGATAATCGATTCGTTTAACTTTTGGTAACCTACTCTAGCTTTGGCAATCCTTGCCGGTTTGCCAAAGCTAAGTTTTTTTTCGCTTCTAGGGTGAGGTATAAACTGATAATCTCCACAATTTATTTGATAATTAATTCGTTTAGCTTTGGCAAACCGGCAAGGATTGCCAAAGCTAGGCCCAAAGCTAGGCTATATATCACCAAAGGTTTTGAGAGAGAAACTTATTTATGCCTAAACCAGCAGTCCATTCGCTCGTTTTCGTACCCTTTAAATACCGTATTGACAGGAAATCCATGGCGTAAATTTTCATGAAAGCGCGTTCTGGCGAGGTAATTGAATGCACCCATGTCTCCCGTATATTCGCTTTTGTGTGTGCAATTATAGGTTTCGTGCAAGTCACATAATTGCCGAAGAAAATCGAAAAAGATCGGAAATGCGCCGCCAATAACCCCGCAATTTAAAAGCGTTTCTGTAGTAAATCGCTCCTCATAGGCTTGGTAATCTTGAATTTGCCCGCGCAGGTGTTCAGCATGCGCAAGCATCCAATCATTATGAAGCGTTTTGGGTTCATCTCCACAAAATAGGGCTTGGGGATTATCCGTAAAAAACGCATCTGTAAATGGGTTTTGGGCCAAAGTAACGTCCGAAACATCGGTCACAAAAACACCCTCGACGCATTCAGAATTTGCGGCTAAATAATCGCGGTAGACGAAATACCGATAGACATTTGGGTTAAAATCAGGATTGTATTCAATCCGAACGAAGGAAATATGGGCATTTTCGTAGCGCGCACAGGTCTCGTCTGAAAAATTATTATGAAAAATAATGCCTTTGAGATTAGCTTTGGCAACCGATTCCGCCCATGCACGGACTAATTCGTAATCATCATCCGCTAAGGTGGTATTTCGATTCACGTCATATACACCCGTGATGTGGCAGGCCAGTACGAGATGAATTTTGGTCGGCATTACATTGAATTTGACGCAAGTTCCTTCTTCAAAACAGCGCAAGTGCTGTTTGGGTTATTTCGGTAATATATGTAGGATTTTTGGAACACTTTCTTCACCCTAAACTGAATTTTAGCCCTTTCATAAAAGGCTGAATCCGCAGCAAAGCCCCCCTCAAAATGGATACTTTTAAACACCTTTTCATGGCCAAATAAAGTCCCAAAAAGAACGGCATCGTCTAAATGAATAGGCCTGCTTAGGTCATTCTTATCAGGAACATAATAGTCCTCCAAGGAATCCACAACAGTCTCCGTCGTGGAGCAAATCAAATCCGCATCTTCCATTTCCAACAGACAAGAACTCAAATGAAATGCTTTGTATTCATCATCACTATCCAAAATGGTGATATATTCCCCAACACTATTCAACACCCCCCGATTTATAGATTCAGCTTGCCCCCGATTACTGTGACGTATGTAGGTGATTTTATCCTCATGCTTCTCCACGAATTCCAATAGCGATTTGCGATCGTTTTCCTTACTTCCATCGTCGATAATAATAAGTTCAAAATCCTGAAAATCTTGCTCTAAAACAGAATTAATGGCTCTTTTAGTCAAATGAAATTCCGTATTATATACCGCCATTAAAACCGATATTTTTATTTTTTTAGGCATGATTTTCAATAAATTGTTCTACTTGGACGACCCAGAGGCAAGAAATTCTTCCTGAATACGATCGGTCTATTATGCGTCCGCAAAAATAGGCTTTTATAGCCTTAATGCAAGTTTATTTAATTTTAAACAAAAATCATGTTGGACCTCTCGATGGGCCTCCTAATTAAAAAAAATAACAATAAAGATTTTAGGCCTACATCATATAGCCAAACTCCCCTCATTTCAGAGGTCATTATAAATCCATAGAAAATGGAGCGACCTAAAAATTCGCTTATCGATTCGACCAAGCCAAGCCGTCAGGGGCCATCAGGGCTATTTTATCAGTAACTTCAAATTTGTTAATATCGATCACCGCTATGTAATTATCAGAAGTACATGCCACAAAAAGCCTACTTTGGTCCTTATCCACCAGCATCCCAGCACAGCCATTACCTAATTTTATTTGTTTTATTAATTGATGGCTTTGGGTATCCACAAAATACAATTCCCCCGTTCGTATACATGAAACAAAGGCCATTTTGCCGTCCGTCGAAAACTTTAATCGATTCGCACCAAAAGTATTGATCCCTGGAATGGAAATGGCCTTTTTTGATTTTAAATCAATGACCCAGATTTTACCATCCAGCGCAGAAGCCGTCCATAATTCTTTCCCATTCGGTAAAATATCAAATCCTTCAATGCCCTTACTCACCGGCACGACCGTTTGTGTCCATAGATGTTGCGAGGTTTTGGCTGGGGTGCCATTGCCGCTTGGTACCACAGTTTCCACACGAGGAGCGAGTATACTATCTTCTAAAATACTGACCGTTCCCGAATTCACATTCGTAGCATATATCTTTTTAGCGTCTGCACTTACATAAATCATATGCGTTCTGTTCTGCCCTGTGCCTTGGGTCCAATCGACCAAATTCGTCTTAGGGTTATAACGTCCGATAGCGCTTGAGCCCTCGGCAGAAAACCATAATTTGCCATTGGCAAAATCTAAGCCATGCGGGGATACAAAAGGTTGAATTTGGATGTCCGGAAGTCGCGTGGCGGTTGCAATATCAATCACATCGATTTCATGTTTATTGGCCCCGTAGGAATTGGAAACATAGGCTATTTTCCCATCACTGGAAGCTATGATTTCATGGGGGTCATCGCCAACGGGCACCTTTACCTTTATTTTTAATGTCTCCGGATCAACAATAGCTAAAACATGCTCCCCTTTCGAAAGAGCCAATAAGGATTTTTGCGCATGTGCCTGAATGATCGGGAGAAGAAAAAATACAGATAGCAACAATCGGAGTAAAAAAGGTCTCATGTATAAAGGGTATAAAATTGAAATTAAACAAGAAAGAGGTGAAATCCATGGACGAATGTTGACAAATTCTCAGCCATAAACAACAAAATAATCAGGACTATACCTAATTCCTTGAATTTCAGGATTTTAGCGCGGGACTTGAACCTCGACATGCGGGGCTCCTACCGTGTTAAACCTTTAAAAATGTGGAAATCTATCAGCGCTTTTTGATTAGGCGCAAAACGAAGAATGTTGATGAAAAAAATAGCGCAGATTAATTCTGCGCTATTGAATTATTTATTTGGCAATTTCTGCCATCGCAGCTTTATCGTAAACTAACCATTCTTCTACTTGAATGCCATCCTTGATAGCATCCACTGAGAAGATGACGGTTTTCGTTGTCTTGTCTCCTCTCGTAAAGGTGAAGGTCGTATAGGCCATCACGTAATTACTTACGCCTTTGCTGTTAGGTTTATCGTATTGATTTTCCCAAACAGGACCTACTTCAATCTGAAGTTTGATCCCTTTTTCAGCGAATAATTTAAACATCGCCATATTTCCATCAATCCCCGTAGAATCTAGGTTATCATGAAATACGACATTAGGGGCATAGGTCGTCCGATAGGTAGCTGAATCACCTGATTGAATCGCAGCAACTGATTTCCGAACTAAATCCGTGTTCGCAGAGCTATCGATGACGATACCACTTTGGCCTTTGCTTGCCGTTGCACCTTCTTCTTTTTTAGTGCAAGCGAAAACGCTTCCTGCAAGAACAAATAATAGAATAATTTTTTTCATTTTTTGGTTTTTAAAGAGTTTAAGTAAAAACCAAAGAACTCTTTTTTATTCCCATTCATCTTATCAAATGAACTGTCTTTGTTCCTTTTAAGAAATAAGGGACAAATTTAAATTTACACATCAAGCGAATCATTTTTATTTAATCGAATTTAGGCCTTGCTGATCGGATCCCTTTCACAGCTTGTTGTACAGATATTTTATTTACGATTACACCTGTTCGAATGAAATTTTTAAACATTTAAATGAGCGTAATCAATTAAAAAAATGGTGGAGTTTAGATTTCGCCCCCCAAACGAGCAATCTAATTAATTAGGCGGCTTTACATACCATTCAACCATGAAAAAAATAATAGCCACCAGCCTCCTGTTGCTTTTTATCTGCATTCAAATTAAGGCGCAGGATAAGACCTCCTACTCGATTGCAGAAACCGAAACCTATGTCGTTAGATCTAAAATAAACCAAAGGGCCTATAGCCTCGCCGTTTCCCTTCCGAACCAGTACAATAAAACAAAAAAATATCCCGTCTACTATCTTTTAGATGGGTACTATGCATTTCCATTCGCAGCAGAATCGAATAAAATTTTGGGTGGCTGGTTAATGGGCAATGAAATTGAAGATGTAATTATCGTCTCCATAACAGCCAACAAAGAAAAAGACTTCAGCGATTGGTTATGTCAGCGCTGGCCAGATTATACCTTTACCCAGTCCCCAACGTTTGATACGAGGTTTACTGAATTATGGCATTCCGCAGAACCCTTAGTTTCGGGTAAAGGAGATGCTTTTTTGCAGGTTATTCGGAAAGAAATCATTCCCTTGATTGACAAAAATTACAGCACTAATCAGGAAAGAGGTATTTCAGGCCATTCCCTAAGTGGTCAATTTGTGGCTAATTTATTATTTAAGGCGAATGATATTTTTTCAAAATTTGGGATCAATAGCCCCTGGATGCAGCCTTATAACAACAATGACATCCGACTCGTGGAAAAGGATTATGCTAAAAACCACAGCTCCTTGAAAGCAAAAGTGTTTTTGTCTTTTGGATCCTTAGAAGTGAAAGAAGAAATAAAAGACCTATATGAATTTGAGGCACTTTTGAAAAAGTATCAAGGTGTAGAAACGAAATTGGTCATTTTTGATGATGAAACACATGTTTCCGTAATCCCAGCCATGATTAACCGATGTTTGAAATATCTATATAAAGCAGAAAAGAAATAAGGTTTAGTCCTAAATCGGGCCTTGACCTAAGCGATTGTTAACCTAAATAAATTTTTCACTTCCTCTATTGCCATACTAACGCAATACCATTAACCTGACAGATTTTTTATACACAGAAATGGACTTTGGTCGATTTCTTTAAACCAACTCGCATGAAACAAATCGCTTTATTCTCCCTGATCGCATGTTGCTCTCTTTTCAGCTGTGACTCACCGCAGAAGCATGATGACAACCTTATGAAGTATACCAAAAACCTGGTTGTTGCTAAACAATTTATTGAGGCCTTTTCAACAAAGGATAGTACCCTAGAAGCCTCCTTATTATCAGATGATTATTTGGCTTTCGGCCCCGGTATTGGACAAGATTCTCTTTCGAAAGAGGTCATCGTAAATGGCGATAAAGGCTGGATGAAAACCTTTAGTGAAATCAAATTAACGAATGCTGAATATTCCCCTGGTTTAGATGCGAATTATGAAATTAATTCCGATGTCAGATTGTATGGCACTTGGATTTTCAAATTTGCCAAATCACGGAAAACAAGTAAAATGAAATTTTATGCAGAGTTTAAAATCAACGATGCCGGCCAAATCTATCGCTATAAAGAATTCTGTGAATTACATGACATGACCAAAGAATTAAACAAGTAATCAATTTTTTTTAAACCAAATAACAAACAATTTAAACCAAAAAACCATGACAGAAATTGAAATTTTAAACAACAGCCAACTCGGTTTTATTCAAAACGCAATTTACACCGTTGCCGTAGTGATTAATACCTTTATTGCATTCATGCTTGCCAGAATTGCCAATGAAAAAAATGCGAATATGATCGGGAAATCCTTAGTCAGCCTTTATGGCACGATGGTTACTTTTCATTGGATTCAAATCAGCTCCTATACGGCTTTGGGAATTTCAGGTTTAGCCTATAGTTTAGCTGAACTGAAGGCCACAGGTGTAAAATTATCTTCAGCCTCAGAATTTTATATTACCAATGGCGGCGTTAAATTAAGTGACGGGTATCCTGCACTTGCGCCGAGTGTACCTAGTATCATCTTTGCTTCACTTGTATTTCTTGTGATTATCGGTGCCACTTGGTTGAAAACCCCATCCTCTAAATCATAAATTAAGATCATGAAAAATATACTTTTAAGTATGCTTGTATTAGCATCGATGATGGCTTGTACAACAAAAGAAACAAAAACCGAGGGAGAAGATCCTAATATGGTTTTGTTTAGAGAAAATGCGAAGGTTGTGGATGCTGCATTTAAAGCATATAGCAATAAAGACTTAAAAGAATTCGCAACATACCAGTCGGATTCACTTAAGGTTCATAGCGCTCAATTTGGCGGAAAGGATAGCAACAAAGCCGAATTTTTAGAAAGAAGTGTTAATTTCTTTAAATTAATCAATAATATACACGTAAAAGTTGATCTTTTACCCGGAGTTGATGATGTTACTTTAAAGCCAGATGGTTCTGTGAGGGCCTATGTTATATGGTCAGCAGATTTTGTAAATAATGCGCCTAAAAGCGATTTGAAATCTTATTTTTCCCTCAAATTGGATAAAGATCATAAAATTTATGATCATGATGAATATTTTGATGTTTCAGGTTGGCTTAAGGTCGCAGCCGCCGCACCTAGTAAATAAGTGTTAATTTTCATAAATTATATAAAGAGGCCTCTCGCATGGGAGGTCTCTTTTTTTTAATCGGCAGGAAGCTTGAAACCTTTTACTCTTTCTAAATTATCTTTTCATTTTACCCGATGACGTAAACAAGTCATCCAAATGGCGTTTTTTTCTTAGTTTTTTTAGCCCAAATTGCACTATGAATTTTGGAGAACAATTAAAGGAAATTCGCAGCTCAAAAGGCCTGACTCAAATCGAGCTTTCAGAAAAGAGCGGCATCGCATTACGTACCGTTCAGCGCATGGAGCGTAATGAAGGAAAGCCAAGTCTGTATTCATTGAATGCCATAGGCGAGGTACTCGGTGTGAATTTGGCTTTATTGTATGCTCCCGATTTCGAAACTGAAAAACTCAATATCATGGAAAGTGCAGATCAACAATTGTGGTTAGTCGCCAAAAGGCGCGCGAAATTTAAAAGAAGTCTGAGTGCCTATGTGCTCGTGATCCCGTTTCTATGGATTATTTGGTTTTTAACGATGCCGGAATTAGCCCGTTATGAACGGTTCCCCTGGCCTGTTTGGCCCATGTTAGGCTGGGGATTGGGATTAGGGATTCAATATTTGAAAGCCTATGTGTTCGAAGTAGATTCCTTAGAACAAAGGGAATACGATAAACTGAGGGCTAAGAAATAATTTATCGAAACTTTCGCTCCGGCGGGGCATCATCCACCTGCCTTGTTTTCTTTCTTGATCCCATGCGAATCGGATCAATGAAATGGATCATATAGGCCAATGTATTCGTTGGAATTTTTTGGATGTATATATCATTTTGAATGTTCACGATTTTGAAACAAATTTTGTTTTAATGGGTTTTAGAAATAAAAATCTATGAAGCGATCAAAATTTTTACATTCAGTTTCAGGTGGTTTAGCCACCGTATGCGTTTCATGTTTAGCGGCCGCCTGCGCGAAAACGGAGGCCCCTACACCTAATGCGCCGGCTACTCCGAGCACAAATCCCGGACAGAGTTCAAATGTCTTTACCGTTAAATTGGATTCAGAGGTAAAAGCTATTAATGATTTTGTCGCCAAAAGCGGGATTATTTTGATTCGTTTAGCCGCAGGAAATGTGGCTTCAAGCTTTTTAGCTGTCTCTTCCGTTTGTCCTCATGCAGGTTCGACGGTTGAATATAACAATACTAAATCCTCGTTTCTGTGTTCGGCTCATGGGTCCACCTTCGGTTCTGATGGATCCTTGGTTTTAGGGCCAGCGACAAAAGGGCTAACAAAATTATTGGTCGAAATTACGGGAACAACGCTCACCGTTAAGTAGCATGGTTGGGTAAATGATGGGCCATTCATAAATTTTAATTTTTGATACATCGGACAGACACGCCGACGGCCCTCCCACCAATATCCGTACTCGCACTTTTTGAATCAAAATAAAGTCCGCGTGCATTTTTTTCCTCCACCGTACTGGTCCAATAATCCCCACTAATTCCACTATCCGTCAATTCCCCGTCGCCATTACTTCGGTAACCCGATAAAGGCAATTTAAGGGCTGACATGATGGCCCCTTTGGCATCTTTACTAATCCAAGTTGCAATTTCCTCGTCAAATTCATTGGATGTGGGTAACCGAAAACCGACCGGACAGGGATTATTGATTCCCTCGGCACCCTGCCATAAATGATCATTTTGGACTTTGATCCAATCATTCGGGCTATTTGTGGATAGAATGAAATCGGAATTTCCAGGAGAATTATTTTTGGATAATTTTTTTGAAGTATCAGACCGCCTCAACTGATGTCCATCTGAATAACGTCCCCATTGATATAAATATCCAAAAGAGCTGGGCTGGTAACTTGATTTAGCCACTTCCATGGCTCCTAAATTTCGATCCATCCATATCCTACCTGTTTTGGATGTTACCTCCACGACAATCGTATTTGACTTTTCAGGTACTTGGGCTGATACAAATTGGGTGTAACCCAACAAACATATAAGTATTAGTGTGCAGTGGCTATTACGATTCATAAATTTTGATTAAATTATTTCGGATAAGTCTAACCCAAATTAATAAATAAAATTAAAATAATTCAATTTTTATCTGACAATTCGTTGAAAGGATGATCTGAATGTAGGATGAAAAAAAGGGGCAATAATTGCTTATTACCCCTTTTATAATTTAAATCAAAGTTATTTGTTCAGCACTTTGATAGGGTTAAGTCTGTGAGCTTTTCCGATTATTGATAAAATAATAGGCCAAAATAGAGAAGGCGAAACCGACAAAAATCAGGAAATAATTGACCGGTTTTTCAGCGGTAAGTGACATTCGAAGCAAGATGGTTGTGATGATAAAACTTGCGTTCCGGAAGATCAAATAAAATGAGAAATGATACATGAAAGAAACAATCAGTAAAAACACATCCATAAAAATCATGATGGAGAAAAAATCACCATAAAAGACGGTATTGGGATTTGGGTAATTTTGGTTCGATTTCATGGCTGAAAATAAATCTTGTAGCCAGACGGATAAACTTGAAAAGCTTAAAACAAATAAAATAATCATCATTAAAAATGACATGATTTTTTTGATGGCAACAAAATGTTGAATGTCATTAATCGTATCGAATCGCTGGAAATTCTTGTATAGTTTATAGTAAAACATCGTCGCCGCTAGCATCAACAGGGAGGCAATTAAATCGTATACGAGACCTAATAAATGAACATCTTGAATGGAGAGAGATGTCCCTAGATCCAAATCGGCAATGTCATGAAAAAAGCTTCGCAGCGTGATGAGCGTGATTACTTCGAATTGTTTGCCTATAAACTCTGAAATCGATTTTGGAATGATGATGACTAATAACAAAACCTCATAAAATAAGATAAAACTGAAAGGCGTGTAGATCGCCTTCAAATAACTGTGCTGGAAGTTTTTGAAATACAACACGTTATTCGCCAAAAATATAAAACCCAAATGCAGAACAAAGGCGAGCAATGCGAGCCTCAAGATAAAAAGCTCCACCATTCTAACTCGCTTAGGGTTTAAAAAGCGATCGAAGAGGAGGCTATAGGTAGTTAAAAAATTCAACATATCTTGGATGGATTTGGGAATCCATTCTGTTTTAGTGGTTATTTTTTATTTCGTGGAAGCTTTCTTTTCTTTTGCCCCTGCTTTTTGCTCATCGTTCCCCAAAACCTCTATTTGATCTTGAACGATTTCCTTAAGTGAATGATCAAAATAAACGCCATCTGATTCCATGTCTGCGATGTTGCGGTGCATGGCTTTGTAGATGACCTTTTTTTCTTCGGTGGTCAACGATTTGTTTGAGGCAAGATTTCCAACGAAATTTACTAAACCGGCTCTAGGGCCCGATTCTTTTTGAAAAACATAGGTCTCTTTCTCCATAACGGAGAATTCTCTGTACACCGCTATGATAAATACAATAAATAACGTCGATATAACCGCGGTAAGTAGAATAATATCCATATTCATTATTTTTTCAGTTTAGAGTTGATAAAATTTAATAAACCGAGGATCGTTGGTGGCCACAAACCAATAAAAATGGCTTTGTCCTTGTCTCCAACCACCAAAAAAAGGTATTCACTGACAAAAATGACAATGATGACAACAATGATGATAAGTATTTCTGAAGCTTTAAAGTTTTTAAACATGACGAGTTATGTTAAGTATTAAACTGATTTAGGAAAAATCAATAAACATAGATTTGAAATAGATGCCTATTTATGTTCCGTAATAAACAAAATTAAAGCCGTAGAATTTCTACGGCTTTAAAAATTAAATGAACCCCTTGACTTATTTAGGAAGTACTACCGTGTCAATCACGTGAATGATTCCGTTACCGGCCTTCAAATCAGCGGCAACAACCGTAGCTGAACCACCTTTTTCGTCAGTCAAAATAACTTTTCCGCTTTTCAACGAAGCTGTTAATGTACCTCCGCTAACTGTTTTCAACACTAATGAACCATTTGCCGCTGTAATAGCTTTAACTACCGTTGCCGCATCGAATGTACCAGCAATAACGTGGTAAGTAAGTACCTTAGTCAAAGTAGACTTATTCTCTGGCTTTAATAAAAACTCAACAGTTCCTGCAGGCAATTTAGCAAATGCCGCATTTACAGGCGCGAAAACGGTAAATGGACCTGCACTTTGTAATGTCTCAACTAATCCTGCTGCTTTTACTGCCGCAACTAATGTGGTGTGGTCTGCTGATCCGACAGCAACATCTACGACTGTTTTTTGAGCGTTTGATGCAAAACTCATCCCGATTAAGGCGATTAATGTCAATGTAATCGATTTTAATTTCATTTTTTTTGTTTTAGTACTTCCACATAACTCTTTAATTGTGAATTAGTTTTGACTATTTATTAATGAATGGTAAATGGCTTATTTTCTCTTAGATAGTCTTTCCATTCCTCACGGCTTCCTCGAAACACATTTAAATCGGCCCGATGCGTGATTTCCATCAGGTCCGCATTGATATTGAACTGCCAAAAGGTACAATCCATCATCGCTGGTCGCCAGGCATTCGTCGAACTCAACCAGAGTGTATGTTCATCAAAATCCTTTTCCACAAAATCTGAATAGCCATCGCCATTCGTGTAAATAATCGGTTTTTGTCCTGTTTTTTTCTGAATGTGGTGCATGAAATCGCGTAAACGTTTGATGACTTTGTCTCGTCGGATTCTGGGGTTGTTTTGTTGCTCCACATCCACGATGAGGGGAACGTGAAATGTATGGCCTTTGATCCGCGACAAAAAATGCTGGGCCTGCTCCTTCCCATCCGTATCAAATCTGAAAAAATGGTAGACGCCTAAGGCGATGCCCTTGTCTTTAAAGCCCTCATAGTGGGTTTCGAAATCCCGATCGTCCAGCGAAGTCCCCTCCGTGGCCTTTAGAAATACGAAATCCAAACTATCCAAGCCTTCATAAATGATTTTGCCATTGTGATGAGACAGGTCCAAACCCCGAACGGAATAATCGGAGGCGAGATGCCAAGGGTCCCGATTAGGCCGCAATCTATTACGTGTCGATCGCGTTTGTTTCCAAACGAGGACTGCCTCTAGGCCGAAAAAGAGAAGGAATAAAAAACTAATGCGTTTAAACATGGCTATTAATGGTTGGATTAAATGGAAATCGAGCTAAAAAAACTCATCAAATATAACGCAGATTTCCATGATTTATGTTATCACCTAAATGTCATCGAATATTTTACCGTCACATGGGGTCAAGGCATATGAGATTTGCCAAATTTCTGTAGATTTGCCATGCCTAACCCCTAAATAAAACCAATGAACGCGTTTAAAGCCTATATTCTTGCCCATCAAAAGCAAGGCGCTCATATCAACCTAATCACGGATATCCCTGATCTTTTACCGAAAATTAATGAGCTGCACATGGTGTGGCCAAATTATCCCTTCCCCGACACAGCCCCAGAGAATGCTTTGTGCCTTTGAAGGGCTCAGGTTTGAATGACCCATCGAGATCGCGGGAGCGTTTAGAAAATATTTTAGTATAAATCAACGAATTCTTAAATCCAATGTATGAAGAGTAAGCTCTACGCCTATTTTAAAAATCAAATGCACGGGGACTATAAAATTTGGTTAATCGTCATGATTTTAAATGCCTTCGGGATGGTCGTCCAATTTTCAGCCAAAGGCCGCTTCAATATGGAAGGACCTTTCGAGCCCATCTTAGGCATGATAAAACCGTTGATCATTCTATTTATTTCCTTTTGGGTGATGGCTTGGGTATCCCGACAAGATTACGTAAGCGTCATCAAATACATCACTTTACTCCTTTTTCTCTCCTGGGGACTTGTTCTTTTTGCCTATTTTTTTGGTGAGGAAAAGGGTGGGGCCAGTCGCTGGGTGGACCTCGGACCCGTAAGTTTCATGCCTTCGGATATGGCCAAATTATGTTTGACGATTAGTTTGGCGAAAATGTTTTCGACCCGACAAGCCAATCCCGCCGCCTATACGCCCTGGGTCATATTTTTAATGTTAGCCCAAATTGGGATCACGTGTTTCCTCGTCATGCTTTCGAACGTTTCTACCAGTGGCATTATTTTCGCGACGAGTTTGGTGGTCATGGTGTTTGGCCGAGTACCTTGGAAATCCATTGGCATTATTTTTTGTATCGTGGCGGCCTTAGCGGTGACGGTTATTTATAAAGGTATCGGTCAAAGGTCTGAAACGGCGAAAAATCGAATCGAAAATTACATCAAACGAGTTTTCTTACATTCGGATTCCAAACAAAATTTGGTAGATGATAAGAAGGAAAATTACCAGTTGCGGCAAAGCCTCTACGCCATCTCCACAGGTGCCTTGAGGCCCAAAGGTCCCGGGAAAAGTCAATTCAAATTTCATTTAACCCAAGCCGAATCTGATTTTGTCTATGCGATTATCATCGAAGAATATGGGATCGTCGCCGGCCTATTTATTCCCTTTCTGTTTATGGCCTTGGTCTATCGAGGGGCACTGGCCATCAAATACAGCGCCAAACCCATCGGTGGTCTGATGGCGGCCGGTTTGGCCTTTTCGATTTCTACGCAAGCCTTTATCAATATGCTGGTGAGCGTCGGCGCGCTCCCTGTGACAGGCCAACCCATCCCCATGGTCTCCGCCGGAGGTACTTCCTTGTTTTTTACGGCCATTTCGATCGGGTTAATTCTATCGATTAGTAAGGACAAGAAGAAGTATGCGTAGTGGTTTTTGTACCAAAATAATGTCTTGCTTTTACCTGATATGTTTTCACAAGTCAATTTTTATGATTTTGCCTTTTATAATTTGTTCATGTGCGAGCCCATTCGATTTTCTTATGCCCATCTGTTAATCAAGGTATAAATCACCTGTCACCCCTCAAATCACCCCTTTCTGTCGAATGGGTCAACATTATGTTCAACGAATGTGTTTGATTTTTCTATTTCATGAACTTTGAATATATATATCTTAACACGAAACATTGTATTATAACTTTTTTTTGAAATTAAGTACAGACAATTTTGAAACTTAAAATCAAAAAATCAATTATGAACAAAACTATATTAGGTATTTTTTTAGTTTGTTGTTTTGCTGTCCCAGCTTTAGCCCAACAAATTAAGTTCAATCAAGGTATTGCCCTAACAAAATTCGATTACCAAAATCAGCAGGGTCAAAATTTTCAAGGACTTAAACCAGGTTCAGGTCTAGCTTTTTCATTAGCTTATCACAAGGCTAGTTTAATTGATTCTACTAAATATAGAACCGAACACACGCCTTTGGCTAGCACACTTTCGCAAAGTACTTCCATGGCCAAATTTCTAAGTAAGATAAATTACGATATCGGAATTCAGTTTACTCAGTTAAATGCAGTGGGCGATATTACAAACAATGCATTTTCCTATCAAACGGATTATGTTGGAATTCATGGAAAACTTGGTTTTAGGATTTCCCTGCCCGGGCAGTTATCTATTAATCTTCAAGGAATTGCTAGTTTGAACAAAATCGTGCATGGTAATCAATTAATATCCAATCGGTATGTAGATCTGACTGAAGATGCACAGTTTTCTCAAGTAAAGATTATGGCTGGGTATGGTGCAGAATTTGAGAAAAGATTTTCTGCTAAGTTGGCCGGCTTCTTCTCTTATGAACAAACTCAAACACTGAATTCAAATCCCGTAGGTCAGTCGACCCTAAACTTTAAACCTACTGCTTTCTCTCTAGGAATTCGGTTTTTAAATTAATGAAGATGAATAGAATCTATACACTGATATATTTTTTCTTGATCTTCAGCATTTACCAAAGCCATGGCCAGTACTTGAAAATGGCCACCTTCGCCACTGGGGGAGGAACTGTCTCTAGAGAAGGAAATTATATGGCTCAAGTTATCGGGCAATCCAGTATTATTTCTGGAACAGCCGTTCATGATGGGATGATTTTTAGGCAAGGATTTAAACAGCCTTTTGGTTTACTGAAGGAAAATAAGATTTATAAAGAAGAAAGTCCTTGGTCCTTTGAGGCCTTTCCGAATCCATTTGTAAATCGCGTGACTGTTCGATTCGATCGACCGACAGTTGACCCGGTTTCACTTCAGGTGTACGACCTTCAGGGAAAAGTGTTGTGGCAAGGTGATTACCCAGCACAAATAGAAGAAATCAACCTAGAAAATTTCCAAAATATAACATCTGGGAAATACATTTTACATGTGTTTCAAAAAGGTAAATCAATTAGTAAGTCACTAATCAAACAACTTAATTAAGCCCTGAATTGTGCTTTAACAAAACAAATTACAGTTATGAAAAAACATATATTTCTTACCCTACTCTTTAGCATGACATGCTTCGTGGGTATTTTTGGTCAATCCGCCAAGAAATCTCTAAATTATCAAGCGGTGATTTTAGATCCCAAGCCCATTGATATTCCAGGTGCTAGCCTTGTTGGGCAGCCTTTGTCTAAAGGTAAGGTTTGTTTAAAATTTAGCTTAGTGAATGCACAGGGGAGTGTGGACTATGAAGAAACCCAACAAACCACTACCGATGAATACGGACTGGTTAGCCTTTCGATAGGTACAGGTACCTATAGTTCGGGAACGTACAAGAGCTTTGAAAGTATCGTTTGGGATGCGAATGTGAAAAGTATGAAGGTAGCGGTGAGTTATGACGGCTGCAATACCTTCAAACAAGTGAGTACGCAGGCATTGAATTATACACCTTACGCGCTCTATGCGGAGGCTGTAGATTACAAGAATGTTCGTGAAGCGCCGACTAAACTCTCACAATTCTCAAATGATGTAGGCTATATACTTCCTAAAGATTTAGATCCTTTAAAAGTTGATATCAAAAAAAATACAGAGGATATCAAAGCGAATACAGCCGAATTGAAAGGATATACGCTTCAAATCGCTTCGGCGAATAAAGCAATTATAGACAACAAAAAGGCTAGTGATGATGCGTTCTTAATTGTCAATCAAAGTATTTCTACCATAGGGTCTAAGGTCGCTCTTAATTCGGACGCCATATGGGTAACCGAAGGAAAAGTAGCCGATCTTCAATATCAAACTAGTGAAATACGGAAAAAAATTAATTCCACAGATTCTACTTTAAACAGAAAGGCAAATATAGATTCACCGGTATTCACGGGTACACCAGAGCTGCCTTCAGGTACTAAGGCCATTACTCAGAATTCAACGGATAATAGCACTAAGATTGCGACAACGGCTTTTGTGCAGCAAGTTGCCATAGATAATCAACTTTTAGTTAAACCATTTATAGACCTCAAAGCGCCTATTAATTCACCGGTATTCACGGGTACACCAGAGCTGCCTTCAGGTACAATGGCTGTTACTCAAGATGGTGGGGATAAGACCAACAAGATTGCGACAACGACTTTTGTGCAGCGTAAATATAGTGAGGCAATAGACTATACGTTGCAAACTTTTGGCGAAGCTAAAGTCTTGGCGCAACAAGCCTCTGCCGTAGCTCAAGATGCCACAATGCAAGCTCAAGATGCCAAAAACCAAGCGCAGCAAGCCACAATGCAAGCTCAAGATGCAAAAATGGTAGCCGATCAAGCCTCAATGCAATCACAAGATGCCAGAATGCAAGCGGATCAAGCTAGAAATCAAGCGGATCAAGCTAGAATGCAAGCAGATAACGCCTCGGCTAATGCTAACATGGCATTTAACGAAAGTCAAAATGCTAGAAACCAAGCGGATAACGCCATTAATAATGCTAACATGGCATTTAACGAAAGTCAAATAGCTAGAAACCAAGCGGATAACGCCAATAATAATGCTAACATGGCATTTGGAAATGCTCAAGATGCCAAAAACCAAGCTCAAGATGCTTTAAACTATGTTAATCAGAATTTAGTTAATGAGGTTACGGATGAATATTTTGCTGATAAAGCCCAAACTGATAATAATAATACAGGTCCTTATATTTTTTTCCTAAGTAGTTTCCCATCTCAAAGAAGCAGGGTAAAAATGTATATTAATGGTATCAGAATAAGTAATCGCAATTATTTTTGGATGCAAAATCAGTTGATTTTTAGTTTAGTACCTATAAATAATCAAAATCAAATAAATAATAACTCGCTCCCTCCTTTAAATCCCACAGATCGTATTCAATTTGATTATTATACCAACGACAATAATATCCAGCAGGGCCCTTTCCCGTTTTAAATTTTACAAAGAGTGTAGAACCCACTAAAGTTAATTAGTTCTTTTCATTCAAAATGTATTTCCTAATAAGGCGGCATCATACCGCCTTATTTTTTTATCTACCCGAATTATCTCTAATTATAATCCTTCTTACAAAAAA
>CAIVPF010000113.1 GCA_903907745.1 uncultured Cytophagaceae bacterium
GAATCCTTTTGCCGACTGGATTAGCTCCATGGGCTTTCAAAGTCGGAACCAAGCCCACGGATCGCCTGGGAATTTGATCGATATTTATGCCTCTGTCGATATCCCTGAAACCGAATTTTTTGGCAGTAAACCTTTCCCGATTCCGGGGTATCAAGTGGATCCTGATTACGATTCTTTGCGCTATGGCATTCCGGATGTGCGTAATTTAAAATTGGCTTCCTCAGCCGCGAATCTGACAGGCAAAAAATTAGTTGCCTCTGAAACTACGACCTGGTTAGGTAATCATTTTAAAGTTTCTTTAGCCCAAATAAAACCCGTCGTGGATCAGGTGTTTATCGGCGGCGTAAATCATTTGTTTTTTCATGGGGCGACCTATTCTCCACCGGATCTCCCATGGCCCGGTTGGCTTTTTTATGCGAGTACCAATTTCAACCCGCAAAGTCATTTCTGGGAAGCATTACCCGAATTGAATGGCTACATCGCGCGCTGCCAAGAAATTTTACAGAAATACAAAACGGATGCGGATGCGCTCATGTATTTCCCAATGGAAGATATTTGGCATCAGGGAAATGGGAAGGGGAAATTGCATTTGTTGGATTTACATGCCAACAGCCGCGTCTGGATGAAAAACACCTCCTTCGGCCACTGGTCCGAACTCATGCAGGACAAAGGCTATCAAGTGGATTATATTTCTGATTTATTGATCAAAAGTCTGATTCCCCAACCGAATAAAACTTGGAAAACACCAGCCGGTGCGAGCTATAAAATTTTATTAATTCCGGCGGCGCATTACATGTCGCTAGAGACGATGGAATTGCTGGCTTCTTGGGCAAAAAAAGGGTATCCAGTTTATTTTTTAGAGCATTTGCCCTTGCAAATCAATACCTTCCATGCGTCGGAGGAAATCTTAGCCCGTTGGAATACCGCCAAAGAATCCATGTTATTGCAAGTATTTTCTGACCCGACCGACATCCTCGCGAAACGCGGTGTCGCCCGAGAAAGCATCGCGGATCAAGGCATTTCGTTTTTGCGGAAAAAATCCGAGCAAGGCTATACGTATTTCCTGACTAATTTGTCGAATCAATTTCAAGAAGGGACAATTTCCTTAGCTAAAATCGGTTCTGATTTCGAAGTTTGGGATCCCTTGACCGGCCAAAAATCAGCCAAGCATGCAACTAAATCAGGTGCTTTCTTTTTGCAATTAAATCCAGGACAAAGTGCATTTATTCGTTCCCTGCCCGTGAAAAAGCGTGGGTTCGCAGAGGCTATGCCAGGCACTGTGGTCGAAACGGCTTTAATTCCAGTAGCCCCGATTCGTGTTCAATTTACCAAGGGGGCTCCTACTTTGCCGTCTCCTTTGACAATCGCATCGCTGAATTATTGGACGCTAGATCCTAGCACGCATGATTTTTGGGGAACAGGAAATTACAGCTTTTCATTTAGCCTTGAGTATGATCAGATTTCAGGTTGTAAGGTCTTGCATTTTGACAAAATCCGAGATTGGGCGCGGGTGAAAATCAATGGAAAGGATCTCGGAATAGTGTGGTCATTGCCTTATCAAATCCAAATTCCGGCGGGTCTTTTAAAGGAGCAAAATAAAATTGAAATCGCGGTGACCAATGTGTCTGCGAATCGCATTCGGAAATTAGATCGAGAAAAGGTGGTTTGGAAGAATTTTTATGAAATCAATTTCGTGGATATTAATTATGTTCCTTTCGATGCGAGCAAATGGGCGGTGACTGAAAGTGGATTGCAAGGAAAGCTATTTTTCACGAACCGATGAGTCGATTTTCAATCGCTTTAGAGGACGCTTTTCATGACCTAGCGAATCCCGAAAATGCGCTTTGGATGCGGAAATACATGCGGGAACAATTTCCCTTTTTGGGGATTAAAAAACCAGAGCGGGAGGAAGTTTTTTCGGAATTATACCGTTTGCATGGCGCGAAGGAAGATTTTTTCGAACAATGTCAGGCATTATTTCAGAAACCTGAACGGGAGTTTCAATACATCGCCATGGAATACCTCCGAAAAGCGAAACCAGCCTGGGATGAACGGGTACCGGCATTGGTGGAAACGTGGATCGGGGAAGCATCATGGTGGGATGTGGTGGATGTGCTCGGTCCACAAATCATGGGCCCCTATTTTTTAAAATTTCCAGATCAGCGAGATTATTGGATTCAGCGATGGATGGCTTCGGGAAATTTTTGGTTGCAACGTGTTTGTTTGATATTCCAACTCGGATACAAAGACAAAACAGACCGCCATTTATTAACCGCTGTGATTATTCAGCTCGCGGATTCAAAGGAGTTTTTCCTACAAAAGGCGATTGGTTGGGCGCTCCGACAATTCGCCCGGCACGATCCCGACTGGGTTCGAAATTTCGTGGCCGAACAGCCTTTGGCCCCGCTAAGTAAACGCGAGGCCCTGAAACATATCAGACTTATTTGACGCGTTTTAAGACGGCTAATTCATGGGCCGTATCGTAATAAGAACGGAGATTAGACCAATCAAAGGTATCGGCGATGGACTCCACCCGATTTCGTTGGGTGATGCGATCCCGCTGACTTTGTTGGACAAATTTGAACAATAAATTCGCCAATTGCTCCGCCGATTCCTGGTAATTCTGCGTTTTTCGATTCACGACGCTGACGCCCCATTGTTCGTAATCCCGCATAATTTGCATCATATAATCCCCAAAACCCGATAAATCCGACGTCACCGTAGGCACTCCGCGGGCCATGCATTCCAATGGCGTATATCCCCAAGGCTCATAATAACTTGGAAATACGCCTAAATGACAACCTCGAACGAATTGTCCATAATCTAACCCGAAAAGTGGATTCGTGGAAACAATGAAATCCGGGTGATAGACGATTTTTACTTTGTCCTCGGCATTGTTCATTAAGCCGGTTCGTTGCAAGTTTCGAATGATATCGTCCTCTTGTTTTAATAAATGCGTCACGACCTTCGGTTTGGAATTTGTTTTCCAGGTTTGCACCGTTCTCCGTAAACGCATGCGCCAATATTCATCCACAAAGGTGTTTAAATCGGGTAGGGTCAAATCATTGGATGAAGCGGAGGCTTGGAATAATTTCTCACCCACTTCCTTCTCGATGGCCGAACAGTTTTCCCGAATCTCGTCCAAGACCGCCCGGGAATGCAAGACCTCTGGATCGATGGAATGGTAGGGCTGCTTCGTAATAAAAAACATGACCACTGTCTTCTTTGAGCCCGCTTCCTTCATTTTTTTATTCAGGATTTGCAGCGCGTCGAGTGTGAGGTCATAGCCCTTGTTCGTATATTCAAAACGGCCGGAAGTAAACAAATAAAGTGTTTGTTCTAGGTCAAAAGGCTGGTTCTGAAAAAAGTGCCCCATGACAAAATCTGAAATGCTTTTTTTGTATTTCGAATGCAGGTTTTGGTGTTCATGTAAAGCGGCAAATCGCTGAATATTTAAGCCATTCGGCAAAATCAATTCCGGAATACGGCCTAAGAAATATTGGCATTCTTTGGCGGTGATGTCGGAGACCGTGGTCAGCACATCCGCTTTTTGTGCGGCCGCGCGTTCGAAACAGGCTTGCGCTTCGATGCCATAGTGTTTGGCTTCTTTGAGCCAATCAAAGTGGTCGATGACCTCATAAAAATTCGGTACATTTCCGGCCAAATACCGGCCCAGCATGGTCGCATGTGTTGTGAAGACCGTAGAAATTTTGACCTTTTCTTTTTTCAAATCGGGTAAACAGGTAGCAGCCATCCACTCGTGAAAATGCACGATGATGTTGGATTTTGCCTTATTTTCGAGGGCTAATTGGCTTAAAAACAAGCGAATCATTTCCCCCAAAGCGATGGTTTGATTCACTAATTCCTCCACGCCTAAGGTTGAAATTTTGTGGTTATCCCAAATACGCCCTTTGATCTTATCTACTTGCTTATACATGGAAGCAAAATCGAAAAGCACGATTTTGGGTTTTCCGGTGATTAGCCAGTTGCCATAATACACGGTCAAACCCTGCTCACGCATCCACAAAATGCTGCGTTCCAAAGGGCTTTCGTCGCTCACATCTAAGGCCTCAAATTCGGCCGCTGCCGTTTGTGCGAAATAGGGTCCCAAGAGGGTATAGTCATTTCCCCATTTTTCGACCATGGAGGGGACTTTGGTTCGAATGACCGTGTAGATCCCGCCGACTTGGTTGCAGGTTTCCCAGGCAACTTCGATCAACAATTTATTTTTTTCAGCTGGTTTTTTGGCCGTTTTCTCCATGGAAATACCTTATGACATATAGGACGCGCTCTCGATTACTTGAGTCACTCCATGTTTAGTTATTGTGAAATTAAAGCCTTTTTGAATGGCATAGGCACCGTATTCGCCTTTTTTATTGATCGCGAGGTAGCCTACTTGAAATTCCTGATACTTATAGCGTTTAACGATGCGCATGATGGCGTCCTCGCAGGCTTGTTGGGGTGATTTTCCCTGCCGCATAAATTCCACGATCAAAAAGGACCCCAAGGTCTTCATTACAAATTCTCCTAAACCCGTGGCACAGGCGCCGCCTACTTCATCGTCGCAATAAACCGCACCGCCGATGATGGGGGAATCGCCTACCCGACCATGCATTTTAAAAGCCATTCCGCTCGTGGAACAAGCTCCGGCGATTTCTCCGGCTTTCCCCAAGGCTAGAAGCCCGATGGTATCGTGTCGTTCGATATTTACTTTGGGTTCATATTTGGCAACTTTTTTCCATTCTTCCCACGCTTTTTTCGATTTCTCGGTGAGGAGATTTTCCTTTTTAAATCCTTGTTCCAGGGCGAATTGTAAAGCACCCGCACCGGATAACATGACATGCGGTGTTTTTTCCATCACGGCACGCGCCACAGAAATGGGGTGCATGATGCCTTCTAAAAATGTAACGGATCCCGCATTTCCCAAATGGTCCATGATGCAGGCGTCTAAAGTTACGTGTCCGTCCCGATCCGGATAGCCGCCATAGCCTACGGTCGTTTCGTTTGGATCGGCTTCGGGAACCCAGGCGCCGGCTTCTACGCCATCGAGCGCTTTGCCGGTTTGCATGATTTTATCCCAGCCGGCTTTGGTTCCTTTTTCGTTTTTCCAAGTTGCGATGATGACTGGTTCTGGGACGAAATTCTTCTGTTGGTTTGTTGCCGCGAGGCCTAATAAAGTGGTGCTTTGTAAAAAAGTTCTTCTACGCATGTTTAATTATTCCAAATTGTCTTAAATTGTCTATCTAAAATAAAACAAATTCTTCGAATTCTCTCATCAATGAAATCAATTAAATCGATTATCCCCTTGATTTGTGCACTAATATTTACCTATGCACTGAATCGAAGCTGGGGAACTACTCCGCCTTTTGGTAAATTACTAAGCCCATTCCATGGTTTTTGGGTTAATGCTGAAAATCCGGAAACGGAAGAGGCCTCGCTAGAACTTTTAAAAATCCCAGGATTACAAGGGGAGGTTCAAGTTATTTATGACGAAATGGGCGTTCCCCATGTCTTCGCGAAAAACGACCATGATCTTTTTATGGCGCAAGGATATTTAACTGCCAAAGATCGTTTGTGGCAAATGGAATTTCAAACGCATTTTGCAGGCGGTCGAATTTCCGAAATCGTGGGAGAAAAGGGGATGGCCTCGGATCAATTTCAGCGTCGGATGGGTTCTATCTATGGAGCCGAAAAATCCTTCGAAGGCATGAAAGAAGACCCGAAAGCAGAGGAGGCATTGAATGCCTATTCGGATGGCGTGAATGCGTATATTTCGGGTTTGTCTGAGCGACAATTGCCCCTGGAATATAAATTACTCGATTACAAACCTGAGACATGGACACCGATCAAAAGTGCTTTGTTTTTAAAGAACATGTCTTTCGTGCTTGCTTCGGGAACAGATGATTTAAAAATGACGAATATTTTGCGGAAATATGGTAAAAAGGTGGCCGAAGATTTATTCCCAAATTATCCTTTTGAGGAAAGTCCAATTATCCCGGTGGGTAGCCCGATTGATTTCAAGCCCGTGCCTATTCCCGCTGGACCAGCAGATTTTACAGGTTTAGGAAGCTCGATGATGACGCCTGAAAAAGATCCCAATATAGGTTCGAACAACTGGGCCGTCGCCGGAAATAAAACCGTTTCGGGATTGCCGATTTTGGCGAATGATCCCCATTTAACCTTGCAATTGCCGTCGATTTGGTATCAAATGCAATTAGTCGCTCCGGGTGTCAACGTATACGGTTCCACTATGCCGGGTACTCCGAATGTGATTATTGGTTTTAACAAAAACATCGCTTGGGGCGTGACGAATGTGGGCTCGGATGTCTTAGATTGGTATCAAGTCAAATTCAAGGATGCCTCGAAGCGGGAATATTGGCATGATGGCAAATGGAAAAAAACCACCTTGCGGATTGAAACGTTTAAGGTGAAGGGGAAAGAGAATTTTGTCGATACGATTTTCTTCACGCATCATGGGCCTGTTGTGTACTTGAGTCATGAGAAACCATTTAGATCGAATATTCCGGTGGGACATGCTTTGCGGTGGATTGCGCATGAAAAATCGCAGGAGATGACGACATTTTTCCAGTTGAACCGCGCGAAAAACTATGACGAATACAAAAAGGCTTTGACTTATTATTCAGCTCCGGCGCAAAATTTTGTCTTTGCGAGTAACGAGGGGGATATTGCTTTGTGGGTGAATGGGAAGTTCCCATTGAAGGCACCTTTGCAAGGTAAATATTTAATGGATGGAACGGATCCAGCGGCGGATTGGCAGGGATTTATTCCGCAAGAGCATAATCCGCATGTGAAAAATCCGGTGCGGGGTTTTGTGAGTTCGGCGAATCAATTTTCGACGGATCCGAGTTATCCTTATTATTTGGGTTGGCAATATGCGCCATCGGAGCGTGGTCGTCGGATTAATGAGCGCTTGGCGATCATGAATAAGATCAATATGGATTCTTTGCGGGGTTTGCAAAATGACAATTATAATATTCGTGCACGAAAGGTCTTGCCTTTGTTGTTAGCTCAGGTAAAAACGAGTTCGCCAGCGCAGGAAAAGGGTCTAGCTATGCTGAAAACTTGGAATCTACAAAATGCGCCGGAGTCGATTGGGGCTACGATTTTTGAGAATTGGGTCTTGTATTTACAGGATGCGGTGTGGGATGATGAATTTGCGGCGGATGAAAAAGTGCCGATGAATCGTCCTGCTTTGGATCGTTTAATTCATATGATGGAGGCTGAACCGCAAGCGGTTTGGTGGGATAATGTGAAGACTGCTTCGAAAAAGGAGACCATGCAGGATATGATCTCAGGGTCATTTGTGGCTTCGATGGATTCCTTGGCCAAAAAACATGGACCGATGGGACCTGAGTGGGCGTGGTATAAACACAAACAAACGGGCGTTCGGCATTTAATTCCGGGGATGGATGCGCTGAGTCGCTTGAATATACCGATCGGGGGTGGGGGTTCGATTGTCAATGCATCGACGACCAAAACGGGTCCATCTTGGCGTATGGTGGTGGAGCTTTCGAAAGAAGGAAAACCGAAGGCCTATGGGGTATATCCGGGGGGACAATCGGGGAATCCGGGGAGTGCGCATTACGATGATTTGATTGATACCTGGGCGAAGGGCGAATTAAGATCGCTTTTATACCTTGAAAATCCGGATCAAAAATCGAATCGATTACGTAAAAAGATCGTTCTATCTTCAAAATAACCTAGATGAAAAAGAAATTAAGTGCTTCGTATCAATTTGCTGTGGTCGTGATTCTCCTTGTAGTGGGAGCGATTGTCAATGTGTATTTGCCCTGGTATGTCATGGGCCTTGTTTTTGCTGCCTTGGCAGCTGTATTAGGCCTTCCGTCAGGTTCAGGTTTTCGTTTGGGTTTCGTTTCGGGCTTTTTGCTTTGGAGTTTGGCCGCGGTGCTAGTGAACGTCCAACATCCGAGTTCCTTACCTGAACGAATGGCAAAAGTTCTGCCTTTGGGTGGGAATGTGATCGCGTTATATGCGGTGACAGGCTTGATTGGAGGGATTTATGGGGGGATTTGGTTGTGGGCCGGGGCAAGATTACGACAGAAATCATAAAATTTTAGGACAAACGATACAGACCTTGTATATTTGTCGTTCATCCATTTACAAAAATTAAAAACACGTGAAAAATTTACCTTATGTTTGGTTGGGCATTTTAACCATCGCAATTGGATTTTTATTTTTTAAACCAGCAGGAAATGGGGGTACAGGTTTAGGGGCTTCTACTGCGGATGGAAAACGAATTGTATTTGTGAATTCGGATTCATTATTATCCAATTACCAATTTTATAAAGACGCTCAAAAAGAATTTGAAAATAAAGGATATCGACTGCAAGTTGATTTAGGTCAAAAAGAACGTACGTTGCAAGGTGAATTGCAAGCCATTCAACAGCGTGCTTCCGCGATGACTCAAGCAGAATTACAAGCTGCGGATATGACCTTGAAGAAAAAAGGTGCGGAGTTGCAACAATACAGCCAACAAAAGCAAGCCGAATTAGGTCAAGAACAAGCGAAGAAAAACGAAGAATTGTATAATAACATTCGTGAGTATATCCTGAAAGTAAATAAGGAGAACAAATACGAGTTTGTATTAGGCTATTCCAAAATCGGTGGGGGTATTTTATTTGCAGATGCTTCTGTAGATGTGACCCAGAAAATGATCGAAGGATTGAATAAAGAATATGCTGCCAAGAAAGGCGACAAATAAAGATTCTTTTTAAGATTAGGCCACGCAGTGCTACTGTGTGGCCTTTTTTATGTAATAGATATGGCGAAGGAGAAAATCCAAAAAACAGTTGAGATTAAAAATCGTCGGGCATCCTTTGAATACAGTTTCTTGGATACCTTCACGGCGGGTTTGGTTTTGACGGGTACGGAGATCAAATCCATCCGCCAAGGGAAAGCAAATCTGACGGATTCCTATTGCCTTTTTTTACAGGATGAATTGTTTGTGCGAAATATGCACATTTCGAAGTATGACGAAGGCACGCATTTTAATCATGATCCTTTACGTGATCGTAAATTGTTAATGTCCAAACGTGAATTAGGGAAATTACAAAAGGAGTTAAAAAACGTAGGTTTGACGATTATCCCGACACGTTTATTTATTTCAGACAAAGGCTATGCCAAATTGAATTTTGCGCTAGCTAAAGGAAAGAAGACCTTCGATAAGCGTGATGATATCAAAGAAAAGGATGTGAAACGCGACATGGATCGCTCTATGACTTAGTTCGAATCCGCTTCACAATTTTTACGGCCGACATAATCAACACCGCAAAGGCCACAAATCCAATTAATCCATATACCCAATCCAAGGTATTTTTCGCCACAACTAAAAAGACCACGGCGACTAATAAAATGGTGGCTATTTCATTGAATAGACGTAATTGATTTCCAGATAAAATGAATCGATGCGCCCGAAATGCTAAAATCAAATGCCGGCAATAGAAGTGGTAAATCGTTATGCCGACGACAAAGGCTAGTTTCAAGTGCAACCAAGGCTGGCTTCCAAAACTTCCCCACCATACGCTATAAATCAAACTCAGACCTGTGATCCAAGTTAAGAACATAGCCGGAATCATGATGGCATTAAAGAGCACCTTTTCCATTTTTTCAAATTGTGCGGAAAGGATTTCTTTTTCTTGGGCTGATTTGTCCTGGGCTTCAGCGTGATAAACCAAAAGGCGCGGCAAATAGAAGAGTCCCGCAAACCACGATACCACAAAAATAATGTGCAAGGATTTTAGGAGTTCATAGCTCATGAGGCCATTTGATAGCGTTTAAATAAACTATTGATTTTCAATTGAATCACCCCGAAAATCGCTTCTTTGAAGATATTCGCCGACATTTTACTTGTTCCTTTCGTGCGATCGGTGAAAATGATGGGTACTTCTTGAAGTTTAAATCCAAATTTCCAGGTAGTGAATTTCATTTCAACCTGAAATGCATATCCGATGAACTTGATCTGATCCAAATGAATCGTTTCTAATACCTTTCTGCGGTAGCACACAAAACCTGCTGTGGCGTCTTGAACTGGTATGCCCGTGATGAAGCGCACATAAAATCCGGCGAAATAGGACATGAGTACTCGACCCATGGGCCAGTTGACCACATTCACGCCATTAATATATCGAGAACCAATGGCCATGTCGGCTGGCCTATTTCCTTCTGAACAGGCCGCATACAAGCGTATCAAGTCTTCGGGATTATGGGAGAAATCGGCATCCATTTCAAAAATGAATTCATAATCCTTGGCCAAGGCCCAACGAAATCCCGCGATATAAGCAGTCCCTAGCCCCAGTTTTCCTTTTCGTTCGAGTAAAAATACGTGATTAGGATGGAGATTTTGTTGGCGTTTTACTTCGTTGGCAGTTCCGTCGGGACTCCCATCGTCGACGATCAGGACGTGGAAATCAGGCTTCAGGCTCAACACCTTTTCGATGATGGCTTGAATATTCTCAATTTCATTGTACGTCGGGATAATGACGATTCTATTGCTCATGTTGCTGCATTGGATGACGAAAACAATTCGTCAAATGATCATTGACCATGCCTGATGCCTGCATGAAAGCATAACAGATGGTAGGTCCAACGAATCGGAACCCCTGTTTCTTTAAGGTTTTACTCATCTGCTCCGAAATGTCAGTGCTTGGGGGTAATTCCTTCAGGCTATGGAACTGGTTCAGGATTGGGCTATGGGCCACAAATCCCCAAATAAATCGGTCAAAGCTACCAAATTTTTCCTGAATTTCGATAAATGCGCGGGCATTCGTTTTGACGGATTCGATTTTCAATCGATTTCGAATGATTTTAGGGTTTTGCATGGCCTGGACTAATTTTTCCTCGGGCCAATTGGCGAGAACCTTGTAATCAAATTGCTCAAAAACCGCGCGAAAGTCCTCCCGTTTTCGTAAAATAGTAATCCAACTCAAGCCCGCCTGAAATCCCTCTAATATCAATAACTCAAAAAGTCTTGCATCCGAATGCTCCGGAATTCCCCATTCCATGTCATGGTATTTTTCATATAGTTCATCCCCTTGGCACCAGGGGCATCGATTCGTGTCCGTCATTTGTAATAATTATAAAACAAAATACCTTAAAAAAAATGAATAAATGGATCAGTAAACGCATCATTTGAAATATTTATCAATTTATTGATTTATTAAAGCGTAGTTTTGTAAAAGTTTTGGGTGTGTACGTTCATCGAACGAATCACATAATAGGGAATCTGGTTAAAATCCAGAACTGTCCCCGCAACTGTACATTTTCAAAATGCTTTTCAGC